>DYIZ01000122.1 GCA_020723385.1 Candidatus Aquidulcis sp. | reverse complement strand
GTCAGACTTAGCCCGGTTACCCGGCGTGAAAGGTATTCGTGCCAGGTTGTACTATGATGCTGGAGTAGATAGCGTTGAGAAAATGGCAACTTGGGAACCGGAGGCATTACGCATGATGGTGAACAGCTATGTGGAACGGACAGGATTTGAGGGCATACCACCCTTACCCAAAGAAGTCAGTTCCACGGTGGCAAATGCGCGAAAGTTGCCCAAGGTGTTGGAGGATTGAGTAGCGGTCAATGGGGCTGCCCAACACCGCGTCAACCAGACAAGTACGGGCGCAGCCCGCACTTTCAGGAAAGCGACCCCAACGGCGGATCCGGCGTCTGATGACTTTTCTGCCAATTCCCGCCCTTGCCGGTAACTCAAACCTTTAGACGCTGAAAGTACAGAAAGGAGAGCGTGATGAACAACGAACAGGTAGCACCTGAGACGAAAGGTGTTACGGTGAAGTTACTTGCTACGGTTGACCTTGGCCCTGAGATCGAGGGCATGGCAGGGCGCCAACTTCGGATGCGCATGGTGACCATCGAGGCGGGAGGCGTCTTCGGCCCGATCCACGACCATAAAGACAGACCGGGCATCGTCCACATACTTCAAGGAACGATCACTGACCATCGAGAAGGAGTCGCTGCGGAATATGGGCCGGGAGTGGGTTGGTCCGAGGACAGGAACACCTTACACTGGCTCGAGAACAGAGGAACGCTTCCGGCGGTGGAGGTCTCGGTTGATATAGTCAGGCAAGAGTGATTTCAGGTCTGCCTGGGTTTTCCCAGACCGTTGCCTGGGCTGAGAAAGAATAGTTAGTTCGAGGGTTGAATGAATCTTCTCATTGATCTTTTATTTGAAATATGGGGGTTGATTGGTGAAATAAGGGAATTGATTTATGATGCAAAAAAAGACTCGTGGTCAAAAAGGTGATGTCTAGGTTGGTTTATGAGGTTTTCGTTGCAATTTTCTTGACATCCTCACCGTCCGCGTGGTAGACTCACCCCCGTTCGTTATCTTACACAGAAAGGAGCGCACCCAATTCATGGCTAATCAATCAAAACTTGCCTGCAAGCTTGTCTTATGGGTGCGCCTGCTGGCTGCCTGCTAATCGCCAGCTTTGCCTGATCGAATTGCCGGCCACGGGTGCATCCTGCCCCGTGGCTTTTTTATTCCATCCGGCCTGGATTCGCTGGCCGGGAGAAGTCGCAATCGCCAGCCGCGGGAAACCGCGGCTTTTTTATTTCAAGGAAAAACACCATGCACGCTTCAAGTCATTACCTGCACAACACAGGTATCGTTTACAAGAAAACTATCGGCAACTATTTCGTTCAGACAAACGGCCACACCGTCACGTGCGAGATTTCGCCGCGCCTGCGCAAACAGTTGATCTACCCGACCGCTGACCCCAACTCGTTGAGCCACATCGTTCGGGATGTGAAGGGCATCCAGATGATTGACCCGGTGGCTATCGGCGACGAAGTGACCTTCGTGGATACCCAAAACGGCTGCGGCCTGATCGTGGAGGTGACTCCACGGCGCAACAAGCTGGTACGCCGCTCGGCAGTGCCCATGCCCGGCACGCACGCCTTCGAGCAGGTCATCGTCGCCAACGTGGATCGGGTGATCCCGGTGTTTGCCGCCGCGCAGCCCGCGCCCAAGTGGAATCTACTTGATCGCTATCTCGTGTCGGCTGAGTCGCTGGGGCTGGCTTCGTTGATCGTGATCACGAAAATGGATCTGGCAAAGCAGGATGATGATCTCGACCGGGAGTTGGACATCTACCGGGAGATCGGCTACCCCATAATCCTGACTTCAGCCGCCAAGGGCGCTGGCCTCGATGAGCTGCGCGACGCCGTGAGAGGCAGGCTGTCCGTCTTCATCGGCAAATCTGGTGTCGGTAAAACATCCCTGCTCAATGCGCTCCAGCCAGGATTGGGCCTGCGCGTCAATCAGGTCAATCAGGTCACTGGAAAGGGCAAGCACACCACCACCCACCTCGAAATGGTGTCGCTGGAAATCGGCGGCAGCGTGGTAGACACGCCCGGTATGCGCGAGTTTGGCCTGTGGGAAATCGGCGAGGACGACCTGGCGTTGTGTTTCCCGGAGATGCGCCCCTTCGTCGGGAAATGCAAATTCGGGCTGGATTGCCGCCACGAAACCGAGCCGGGATGCGCCATTCGCAAGGCAGTCGAGGCCGGCAAAGTGACGCCGCGCCGCTTTACCAGTTATTTGGCTATGCGTAGTGGATAGATAAAATACGGCTCTAAATTTATGGTAGGGCGGATTGGCAATCCGCCCTACGTCATGCCTTGTACATAAAAAAGGGGGGTATCGTTCCGTTGGAGCGTGAAATTTTCATCCACTGGATATATGGCAGCAGTTACGCCCCCCATATATCTCTGACCTGGCGACTGATACCGTCAGGCAGCAAGTGGACGATTCCGGTTTCGCGGATGATGGCGGCAAAGTTCTGCCAGGCCATCCGACGGATTTCCGCCCGGCTGCACCGGTATTGCTGGGCCACGAGATGCTCGACCCACTCGATGCGGCAGGGGATCGCTTCCGGCGGATCGTTGTAGCCGTGATCGCTCTCGACCAGGATGCGCTCCGGCGGCACTCGGGTGCGAAATTTCGTTTGTCGGGCTACGGCGGAGTGGATCGAGAAGTAACACCCCAGCGCTACAGCTTCGCTGGTTTCTGCGGCTGTGCCCGTCCACCAATGAAGCACTGGCACAGCCACCGGCCTGCGGCGCAATTCGTCGAGCACCAACCGGGTGGCCTGGTAGCTGTGGATGCTGATGAAGCGCGGCATCCGGGCGGCGATCTCCAGTGCCTGCCGGAACGTGCGAAGCTGAAGCTCGAGCGGCACACGCGAACCAGCATCCAACCCGATCTCACCGACGATGGCGGTTTGCTCCGTTAAATGGCCGAACCATTCCGGGTCAAAAGCCGTTTGTGCTTTGAGCTTACGCGGGTGACAGCCCACCCCCCAGGCGATGTGATCGTCCTGGCGGGCAGCGGCAGCCGCCGACTCGTCGAGCGAGAGGGACATTGCAAGCGCCATGCCAGTATCTGCCAACGCGGCCTGGCTTTCCGAGGGATCGAGGTGAGCGTGTGCATCGAGGGCGGGTAGTGGATCTATGGCTTTCATCGTCAAGCCGGGAAACTCATTATGCGTCTCAGGATTTCCTGACCACCGATTTTTCGATCAACGTCTGTAAAACGGATATATCAACATCGTCGAGTTTTTTGATGTACAAGCATCCCTTGCCGGTTTTGAATTTTCCCAACCGGCTCAATAAATCGTCAAAGCCTCCAAAACCAAGCATCAAGTACAGGGTCAGGTTCTGTTTGCGTGGCGAGAAACCGATCGTGAGCCAGTCGCCTTCTCTGCCGCTGGCATATTTGTAGCGGGTCAAGCCAAATCCGACGATTGAATCGCCCCACATCTTTGGCTCTGCGGCGGTGGCTTTTTTCATCATCTCCAGGATGGCAAAACAATCCTGCCGCCGGCGTTCATCAGGAACTGCGTTGAGAAAATCTTCTACGCTGTTATCGTTAAGTTTGGTTTTCAATTCAGCCATTTCGACCTCCTTCAGCCAGCGCTATCGTAAGCCTGCCTGGCCCATCCAATCAGCTCGTCATTGACCTCACTGGCATCCGTGAGCTTGACCTTGAAGTTGCACATGCCGCCCGGCGGCATTTCGATCAGCCGCTCGTGGGCAGGCAATTGTTTGATATTGATCCCCAATTCAAACCGCGTGTTCGTGGCAGGGCCGAGCATGGCAAATTGCTTCTTCCGGCGCAGGCTGACGTATCCCTTTTTGGGAGCGATTTCGAACTCGCCGAACCTGCTGATCGCCTCCATTAATTTTTCATGGATGGGGCGTAGATTGGCCTTTGCGCCCGAATAGATTTCGTCCAAAATGCTGTCAGCAGAGAGGCCCTTCTCCTGCGCGGCGCGTTCCCCATCCGATTTGAGCGCAAAATGAACCAACGTGTTGGCATCGCCATGCCCAAGCCCCAGATTGCGCATGAGCATTTCGCGAATTTCACCGTGTTTGGTCAGTCCACAGTTTTTGATGATGGCAGTCAACTCATCCAGCGACTTGCCGGTTTTGGTTTGAATATTGTTTAACTGGGTTTGGTAGGCTTGTTCAACGCTGCTCATAAGTTCCTCCTTTGGCAATCGTGTTTGGGCAAACACTTGTTCTATATCGCCTATTATACCCAAAGTTGTCTAATTTGCAAATACTATGATTGACGTTGTCTCTTCTCTTCTCGTGAAACGAAAAATGGATATCCAACCGCGAACACCGCCGCGAATGAAAACCATTGGATAGCATAGCTCTCGTGGGAGCCTTCAGTCAGGTCAAGCTCAGGAGGACTTGGGATTGGCAGGCTGCCGCTCATATCCACCCCGGACGGCGGCGGGATAAGCTGGACATAAGCTGGCAGAACGAGATACGGCAACTGGCGGGCGATAGACTCGATGGTAGCAAAATTCCACGCCCGGATGGGAGGATCGCCTTCGGCCCAGACGGGATCGGCGCGGCCGCCGAGGGCTGGCTTAACCTGGGAGAGGCGGACGACCCCATGGATCTGCTGAGTTCCCGGTTGGTCATATTTCCCCCAATCGGCCACGTTATCTCCCCCTGGAATCCAGCCGCGGTCCACCAGCACCGCGACTTCGGTCCCGGCGATCTTCATTGGGGTCAACAAATGAACTCCATATTGGTTGTTCCAAGCCTGGTTGCGTAAGGCGACTTGATTGGCGAAGTCATACTCGCCAGTCACAGTCACGGGACGATATTCGAGGGCAGTGTAATCCAGCGTCAGCGAGATGCCGGTTATCCCCATTTCCGGCCCGTTGGCGTTGACGCGCACGCGATCATTGAAAGCCCGGCGCTGCGCCAGCCGGTCGAGCTGCCAGAATCCGAGGCGCACCATCACCCCTATTGCGGCGATTACGAGGATCGTTGCCAAGAGCCATTTGCGTGTAAAAAGACGGAGAATAATCATGTTTGAGTTTTCCGTTTTGAGGAGAGCGCCTCTTTCTTTTTCAATGGGAACATCACCAAACTATACACCAATAAAAACATTACCGTGGGCGGTGTGCCGTACCAAAGCGCCGCCAGCCGGGATTTCCAGTTAGCGGATTGTTTTACGGTGATGTTTTGGAGCTGGGACGGTTGGAACGAGCAAGTATAAACGTAATCGTTAGCCGTGTCCAATCTCAGGCTGGCGCTGGAGCCAGCCGGGACCCATACTGGTCCGAGTGTATGTTCCACCCGATCTTGATTCACAACCAGCAGCGTATCCCCCACAACAAAAATCATTTCGGATGGAATTTCGAGGGGCGGCTCGCCGGCTGCGATGCGCTCTGCTGTGCCCAAGGGGATCACCAGCTCGATGGTTTTGGGCGGCCGGGCGGTATCTCCCTGTATCAGCCGATAAGCCAGCTCGCTGACGACCCACACCACCATGAGGGAAATTGCCGTCAAAAACAGGAACCGGCGCAGAAATTGTGCAAGCATGGCTCATTTCTCATCCAGCAGATGGGCCACATCCTGCGCTACCACATCCGGCTCTGTACGGAATGAATATGTCAGGCGCAGATCACCCGCCGGGTCAATGACATACGTGCGAGCGGTGTGGCTCACCAAATAATCCGCCGGTCCTTCGACGGGATCTATCTGAACAGTCACACCAAAGGTGTTCCAGACAGCTTCCAGCTCGGGCTGAGTCCCGGTGAGGCCGATAAAGCTCGGGCTGATTTTGCTCAGGAACGTTTTTAGATGCTCCGCCGTGTCACGCTGAGGGTCAACCGTGATGAAAATGAATTCGACATTTTCCGCTTTTCTGCCGAGCGTTTTTTGGATGTTCAGAAAATCAGCCAGGGTCACCGGACAAACATCCGGGCAAAATGTATAACCAAAGAAAAGCACCAATGCTTTCCCCCGGTGATCGGACAGCCGCCACGATTGGCCGTTTTGGTCTGTCAGCAAAAAATCGCCAACGGGCTGAGCAGGCTCGAATAATGTTCCCTGGTATTGATAAGGCAGGTTTTCGATCAGCATGGCCGCCGCCCAGGCGAGGGCCAATAGACCAAAAACGCCGCCAATAAAGAGCCATCGAGGTTTCATAGCGAGCCTTCCAATTGCAACCAAATTAGCCAAAGAGAACACAAAGTGCTCAGAGAAAAAACGAGAAACTTGCTAATATGTTCGAGAAGCTCAGTGAACTCAGTGTTCTCTGTGGCTACAAATTTGCGCTTTGCGCGCAAATATCAATGGGATAGGCTATCCAACCTTCCCAATCAGATACAACGCCGGGTAGAAGAAAATCCACACCACATCTACGAAGTGCCAGTAAACCGCCGCGGCTTCGACCGCCCAATGCTTCTCGACCGAATAGCGCCCGCGCCGGGCATTGTTCCACACAATGAGCAGGAAGATCACACCCGTCAGCACATGGAAGGCGTGCATACCCGTCATCATGAAGAACACCGCGCCATAAGCATCTTCGCTGACGCCAAAGGGGGCAATCTGCCATTCGACGCCGATCACGCCTGCCAGGAACGCAATCCCCAGCACAATGGTAACGAGGGTGCCTCGCAGGAAACCCTTCCGGTCGCCGTGCGCCATGGCAGTCTCGGCGCGGTTCATGAAGAAACTGCTGATAAGCAGCATACTCGTGACGATCAGCCCCAGGGTCTGATTCAACTCGGGGCGGGTGTCGCCCCACAGGTAGACGCGGGTGATGAACAACCCGCCAAACATGAATGCATCCGACAGCAGGAACAGCCACAATCCCAACCGGTTGGTCGCAAGCCGGTGAGCATAGGATTCGGACACGGTATTGCTGGTCATGGATGCTCCTCCGGGCCGCCGAACAGCCGGCCGATGTGCATATATTCGCGCAGCACCAAAAATGCTTTGATCAGGGCGATCACGACGAAGACCGCCACCCAGTTGTTGCCGGTGACGCTGATCACGAACTCACCCACCGTGAACAAAGCCAGCAGGCCCAACACGATCAGCCCGATTTTGTATTTTTCTTGCTTCTGCTTTTCCATCTCATTCATTTGACAGGCTCCTCAATCACTGCCGTTGATGGGATGCGCACGAACACCGAACCTACCAACCCGTAATCATACGGTTCGCCGACAATCTCCAACGGCTGCGGATAATTATGTTCTGGAATTGGCGAGGGGAGCAGCCACTCGGGGGAGCGAGACCGCCAGGGGTTGGCGACCGCAACCGGCCCGCGTTTGGTCGAATAAACCAGGTTGATAAAGAATATCAACACCGAGAGCGCAATCACCATCCCGGCGATCGTGATCAGCCAGTTGGGTTGCTCGAAACCGAGAGCGGGATCATAATCGGCGATGCGGCGGCGCATCCCGAACAGCCCGATGAACATCTGCCCAAACGACTGCACGAAAAACGCCGGGAACATCAGCCAGAAATGCAGCTTACCAAGCCTTTCGTTGAACATCCGCCCGGTCACTTTCGGGAACCAGAAATAGACCGCCGCCATGAAGGGGAAAACAAACCCACCGAACATCGTGGCATGGAAGTGCCCGACGATGAAATAAGTGTCATGCAGGTGCAAATCGGTGGCGACCACCGCATTGGGCGGCCCCGAGAGACCGCCAACGAGAAAAATAGAGATCGCGCCGAGCACGAATAACATCGGCGTCTCGAACGACATCTTGCCGCGCCACATCGTCGCCACCCAGCTAAAGAATTTCACCCCGGTCGGCACCGCCACGAGCAGCGTGCTGTACATGAACGGCACCCGCAGGAACTCGGACATGCCCGAAGTGAACATGTGGTGCGCCCAAACGAAGAAACCGATGAGAGCGATCCCCAGCGAGGACACCGCTACCCAGCGGTAGCCGAAGAGCGGCTTGCGCACGAACACCGGCAGCAGCTCGCTGATCGTCCCCAGGCCGGTCAGCACGAACACGTACACCGCCGGGTGCGAGTAGAACCAAAACAGATGCTGGAAGAGCAGGACGTTACCGCCGCGCGCCGGGTCGAAGAACCCCATCCCGAACAACCGCTGGAACATCACCATTTGGAACGACAAGGCGATGAGCTGCGTGGCTGTCGCCGAAATAAGCGCAGTGGCAAATGCCGACCAGACAAAGATCGGCATACGGAAAAAAGTCATCCCCGGGGCGCGCAGCCGCACAACGGTGACGATGATATTCAAAGCGCCGAGGATGGACGACAGCCCGAAGAGATACACGCCCAGGAAGAACATCTGGATTCCGAGGGGAGCGCGCACTGAGAGCGGGGGATAGCCAGTCCAGCCGGTATCGAAACCCCCGAGGAACAGACTGCTGAGCAGGAAAATCCCGGAGGGGACGTTGATCCAGAAAGCAAAACTATTCAGCCGTGGGAAAGCCATGTCGTTGGCGCCAATCATCAGCGGCGTGAGATAGTTGGACATGGCAGCCACCCCAAGCAGAATCGCCATGATCATGACGATGCCGTGCAGGCTGATGAGCGTGTTGAATTCATCGGCGTTGAGGTATTGCAATCCGGTCTGCACCAGCTCGGTGCGGAAGATCAGCGCAAACAAGCCGGCAATGCTGAACATCAGGAGGGACAAAACGCCATACTGAACGCCGATGACCTTGTGGTCGAGGGTGAAGTTAAAATAACGCGCCCACCCATTAACCGCGCCGGCAGGGTGCTCTGGCAGTTCGCCCCCTGCGGCCAGCTTGAACCAATCGGAGAGTGAGCCGACTCCGATCATAAAAGCCACCGCGCCCACCAATCCGCCCACCACCCAGGCCGGTTCCGCATTCCAGGCGGGCAGGCCCACCGCCAACCGGATGAGGGTTACCAATCCCATTCCGAGCGGCATCCCGACCAGCATGGCGAATACTCCCCGCACCAAACCGAGAGATAAGAAATTGGTTTTCTTGGACATAGCGTCTCCGGCTATTTCAAGCTTTTGATATAAGCGATGATGTCGTTGATCTGTTCATCCGTCAACCCGGCGCTGGTCGTGGGCTGCATCAAATTCGGGAACCCCTGAACGATGGTTTTCCCGGGGTCACGGATCGCTTCGAAGAGGTATGCATCGTCAACCTGGACAGTTGCGCCGCCTTCAAGCGACTCGGTTTTACCGAATAGCTGATAGAACGATGGGCCAATGATCACCGTACCATCTGTGCTGTGACACCCGAGGCAGCCATACTGCTGCGCAAGCTGCTGACCGCGCACGAGTGGATCATCGGAAACTGCCTCGGTTTGCTCGATGACCCAGGCGTCGAATTCCTGCGCCGACTTGACGATCACCGCCGCATTCATGTAAGCATGATCGCGCCCGCAAAGCTCGGCGCACATGATGGTATAGGTTCCCAATTGAGTAGGGGTGATGCGCAGCAGGCGTTCCCCGCCGGGGATGGCATCCTGTTTCACCCGGAATTCAGGCACCCAAAAGGCGTGAATTACATCCACCGAGGACAGGCGCAACAAAGCCTGCTTGTTGACCGGCAGAACCAGCTCGGTGGAGATAATGTCGTAAGCCGGGTATTCGAAGCGCCAGGTCCATTGCTGACCAATGACCTTGACTTCCATGGCTTGAGGGTCAATCCGGGTGGTTTGCGCCAACGCCCGCGAGCCGAGCAAAGCCAGGACGATCACGATTCCCAGGGGGATCAAAGTCCAGGCCAGCTCCAGCCGGGCATTTCCGGGCATGTAAACGGCATCATCCGTATCACCCGCTTTACGGCGAAAGAAGATGATGCTGTAAACCATCACACCGATGATCAGCGCGAACAAAAAAGCGATCAGCTTGAATTCTACGCTGAAGAGAAAATCAATCGAAGCTGCTTGCGCCGCCGCCGCAGGAGGCAGCAGCCGGTCTGTGTTCAGAATCAGAACACCGATCACGGTCAGCACAACGACGAACGCCCCTGCCCCGATGAAATGCTTCAGATTGGCTCTCATAACGGCTTTACCATCATTCACGGGATTGTCCTCCTTGGCAACGGTTTATCGAGTCGATCCCATATCGGCCGGCCACTCTGCGAGCCAATCATCAATTTTCGAAGTCAATAACGTCCGCCGGTCGTAAATAACGATATCATTATGATCTTCTTCGAGTGACAACAAAACGATTCGCAAGCGTTCACCACCTTCGATAAATCTCATCAGCACTTCCTCGCGGCTGACTGTCTCATCATCGTAATCTACAATGATCAAATCAGGGCGCAGATGATCAATGGCGCCCATCGCCTCGCTCACGCTTTCCACAATACCAATCACAACGACATCTGTCTGAGGCCGGCTATCCAACAAACGGCGAAGCCCCAACCCGAACAAAGGGTGACTCGAAACGATCAAAACACGGCGTTGAAACTCGCGGCTCGGCGTTTCCATAAAATGCTCCTCAAAGCACCTGTAATATACCAAAATCAGTCCTTTTTATCATCCCCTAATGCCTGCCTGACGAGGGATATTATTAATAACGAACGGGTGATCGGCGATCACCCGTTCGTCACTCGAGTATGTATTCAAAGGGGAGTTCACTTGTATGACATAAAACACAGGGTCGAAGCTCTAAACAGAAAACCTGGCTGCCATAAGCGATCTGGCCAGCGCAACCGCCCGGCTGGCGTCTGGAGAATAGCCATCAGCGCCGATTTGCCGGGCGTATTCTTCGGTGACCGGCGCGCCGCCGATCATCACTTTGACCCGCTGGCGCAGCCCGGCCGCCGAAAGCGCGGCGATTGTTGCGTCCATATTGGGCAAAGTAGTGCTGAGCAAGGCCGAAAGGGCTACGATTTCTGCCCCGTTCTCCTGGACACAGGCGACGAATCTCTCCGGCGCAACATCTACCCCCAGGTCAACGACTTCAAAACCAGCGCCTTCGAGCATCATCGCCACCAGGTTTTTGCCAATATCGTGCATGTCTCCCTTGATGGTGCCAATGACCACCCGCCCGATTGACGAAACATTGGCTGTTTTCAACGCTGGCTTGAGCAATGCCAGGCCGGTTTGCATGGCGCGCGCCGAGATAAGCATCTCAGGGACAAAGTAATCGCCCTCTTCGAATAGCCGCCCCACTTCGTCCATGGCTGCAATCATGGATTCATTCAAAATCGTCTCAGGGGCAAAACCTGCCATCAGGGCCGCCCGGACGCCCGTCTCCACGGTAGTATTATCACCTTCGAGGATGGCCTGAAAAATGGGGGCCAGGTCAGTGTTCATATTCTCTCCATTCATGGGTCAATAAGCGTGGGAGCGGTGTGACCCAATTTCAATGTCAATCTGAGCCGCGTCGCCCGGAGTGAGTCAGGCTACAATTGTTCAGATCAGCAAGGACTCCAAGACAGTCTCGGCTTGTTGCGGCGTCAGTGCAATGTGACCAGGGGCATCGCCCCAGAGATAGAACAGGAACCCCTGCCCGCCCAGTTCCTGCATGATTTTCTTCGCCCCGGAGAGCGTCACATACAGTTGGCAGAGTTTCCCGGCGTCGCGGATCCTCTTAAGCAGCGGAATCCACTCTTCCGGCGGAGGAGCGCCGTCGCCCGGAATCCACTGGATGCCGCGCAATCTTTCGAGTGAGAGCAATTGATCCAGGTGCCTGATTTGGCCTTTGCCGTCCAGGTGATAGAAGGCATAATCGAGAGCCGCGCAGCACTCCGCCAGGTCGGGGAAGACGAACTGGGCGAACATTTTTGGGGAGATCATGTAGGCTAAATCACATTGAAGCATATACATGGTACCTGGCCCCCAATGAGGCGCCCAGCCAGCCGTGGCTCCCCGGTTGGCTTCCCGAACCTGTGCGTTTTGATGCTGATAGTATTGCAGCCAAAGGCGATTGATCTGGCGCGCCAGCCGCTCGGCTTCTTGGGGCGCGTCGTATAGATCGAGCAACAGCGCCTGGCTGCCGCGCAGGCTGGCAAGGATGTCCAGCGTGCCCCCCAAATCGGTATGGCCGATAACGATCCGCCCGCCCCAACGCTCGACGGCAGATTGGGTCAGCATCTGAACACGCTGCCACCAGAAATTATCCGGCTGGAAGACAGGTTGTAGATCCGCCAGCGATTTCAGGTTGAGTGGTTTGAACCAGGTGGTCCCAGCGGCGAATTCGAGATCAGATCCCAGGAAAGCAGCCGCCACACCGGGGCCGCAGTTCGGCCACCAGCGGGGGAATGCATCGCCGTACAAGTGGGTGGACGCCAGGTAAGGCTCGAAGTAGTCGAGCACCTGGGCGATAGGCGTTTCGGGCGGAAAGCGGGTGACGAATTCGGAATAGCTCGCCCAATCCGGCCCCGGAGCGTGCGCTTCAATCACTACCAGCGGGCGCGCCAGTTCTCCTGCCCACCAGGCTTTCCAATCTCGTTCGATACGCAACCAATCGGCTGGGGTAAATTGCAACATATTGGGCATAGGTTCGGGTACATGCTCGCTTTCTGCACAGGGGTAAATGGCGTATTTTATCGTCCAAAACAAATTCTACATCATAATTTCCAAACAAAGGAAGGCCAATAATCCCCGCTAATTAATTCGGCTCTCCCGTTTTCACCAGGAGAGCCTTTATTCGCTACTGCGCTAATGACGTATTGCCGGTCTATTTTACGTATCACCACTGAAGTGTTTTGATTGTCAATTCCCCAACCGGATCAGCCCCATCTTGGCCGCTTTGGAGACCGCTTCGGCCCGGTTGGCGGCATTCAACTTTTCCATGATGTGCCGCACGTGAGTTTTGACGGTATTCTCGGTGATGAATAGCTCACCCGCAATCTGAGAGGTGGTCATGCCACGCGCCAGGCAAGTCAGCACTTCCAACTCGCGGGCGCTGAGTATCGCTTCACCGCCAACCGACTGCATCCCGGCAACCACATGCATTACCTGGCGGGTTACCTCGGGCGATAGCACCGATTTGCCGTTCACTACCTGGATGATTGCTTTTCGCAGTTCATCCGGGCCGACATTTTTGAGGAGATAGCCGTCTGCGCCATAGGTGATCGCGCCAAAAAGATCGTCGTCTTCCTTCGAGATGGTCAGCATGATGATGCAGCACTTCTCATGGGGACGCAGTTCTCGCACAACCTCAAGCCCATTCTTGCCGGGCATATTGACATCCAACAAAACGACATCCGGCTTGCGATCGCGAATCACCGACAAGGCTTCCTCACCGTCGGCGGCCTCTCCCACCACCTCGAATTCGGGCATATCCGACAAAAGCCCTACCAGCCCTGCCCGGAACAGTGCGTGATCATCCACCACGACCAAATGAATTGGCTTCATAATCATTGATCCTCGTCACTATTTTACCCGAAAAATGCGCCTGTCTATTGGCGGCTATTTTGAAAGTGAGGGACTTTACCCGTTTTTATGAGACGGTACAAAAGTGATATATAATCAAATCATTCTTTCAGGAGGCAGGTATGATTTCCAACCAATGGTATGTGATTCTGGAATCGAACGAGATCAAACGCGGAAAGCCGGTCGGTTTCACCCGCATGGGTGAGAAAATGGTGGGCTGGCGCGATTCTAAGGGCAAGGCTACGGTAATGAGCGATCTGTGCCCGCATCGCGGGGTGGCGCTCAGCGTTGGAAAAGTCATCAACGACTGTGTTCAATGCCCATTTCACGGGTTCGAGTTCGATACCAGCGGGCGCTGTACGCTCATCCCGGCCAATGGGCGCAGCGCTCCGGTACCGAAGGCCTTCCAGGTGAAAACCTACCCCACGCGGGAGGCGCACGGTTTCGTTTATATCTGGTGGGGCGAGCCACGCGAGTCTTATCCTGAGCTGCCGTGGTTTGATTCTCTTGACGATAAAATTTTCTCTTACAACACACTGCGCGATCCGTGGGCCACGCACTACTCGCGTGCCATCGAAAACCAGCTCGATGTGGTGCATCTACCCTTTATCCATTACAACAGCATCGGACGCGGCAACCGGACGGTGGTCAATGGCCCCGTGTGGCAGTTGGAGAACAAACCGGGGGGGAGCGATATCCTCAATGTGTGGGTGTACAACGAAGTAGATTCCGGCCAGGTAGGCCGCAGTCCGAAGGAGATGCCCGCCCCCACCCGCCGCCCATTCATCCAATTCCGTTACCCCAACATCTGGCACAACTGGATCAGTGACGACCTGCGCATCATGGTAGCCTTTGTCCCTATTGACGGTGAGAATACCTTGATGTACTTGCGTTGGTATCAATGCTCAGTGAGGATTCCCATCGTCAGGGATATTTTCAACTGGCTTGGCCGGTGGGGCAACCTGTTCATCGAGCGCCAGGATCGCTCTGTGGTTGTCACCCAGCGTCCGAAACCGTCCGGGTTGAAGATCGGCGAGAAACTCATCCCCGGCGACGGGCCGATCATCGAATACCGTCGGCGGCGGGCAGCTTTGCAGGAAGCAAATCGTGGAAACGGGGAATAAACCCAGGATTCTCATCCGGCGGATTGGCGCGTTTTTGACGGATATTCTCTTGCTCTTCGTCGTGATCGTGCCGGCGAGTTTTCTGCTGCTGTGGGTTACCGGCTATATGCCGCGCACCGGCCCGGAAATCTGGCATTGGCTGCTGCTGACAGCTTCTTTGCCGGCATGGCTGTATTTCATCCTATGCGATCATTCAGCGCGCGGGGCAACAGTCGGAAAAAGGCTATTCAAGCTTCGTGCGGTGACTACCGCCAGCGAGCGGATCTCGCTCGGACGGGCGCTGGTACGTACTGCGGTCAAGCTCATCCCGTGGGAGGTGACGCACGTATCCGGTTTCGGCCTGGCGAACCAACCTGCGCTCCAAACGGCCGGATTGATCGCCGCCTACGGATTGATCTTCGCGTATCTCATCGTTTTAGCCATCAGCCGCGGGCGGCGAAGCGTTCACGATCTCGTTGTTCGGACCGAAGTACAATCACGCCAAACCTGATCCACGACTCTACCTGAAAGCCAGTGTATGGGTCTCATAACATTCAATCGTGTGTTGATTACTGTGGTAAGCCTGGCGTTTGCCGCCTGCGCCTGCTGCCCTTTCAAACCCAGCGCGCCAGAGCCGACTTCGACACCTTCTCCCGCGAGCGGATCACAACCCCAGAGGTGGGTTTATCGCGACGGTTCTCTTGAGCCCTTGTTCCCTTCCGACGATTGGCCGCCAGAAACTGCTCAACCCGTGACCGCCGCCCTCCAGACCGATTTCGATGGCAATGGGGTTGAGGAAACCCTGGCACTGACCGGAGGCCGCGTTGAAATCCTCGCCGGGGGCGTCGCTATTTGGGAAAGTCCCGAAACCTGGCGGGTGGCACAAGCATCTATCAGCGATTTCGACCGCAACGATCTGCCCGAAGCCGCACTGCTGGTCTGGCGCCCCTTCCAACCCTGGCCAATTGACCAGTATTTGCCCTACGGCGGGCGCATCGAGGATTTTCACAACACCGAGGGAAATAGCTGCCACGTCATTCTCATCGGCTGGAAAAATGACCACTTCGGCGAGGTGTGGGCCGGCTCGGCGATGGCCGACCCCCTGCTGGCCTTCGCCGCAGCCGATCTCGATGGCGACGGGACTCAGGAATTGGTCGCTCTCGAGAGCCGCTACGACGACGAGCCGGGCGCGCCCGCCTGGGCGCTGTCGGCCTGGGAATGGCACGGCTTCGGCTTCCGGCTGCTGGCGCGAGTGGATGGTGAGTTTCAGGAATTAGGAACCGTCAAGATGCTGGATGGCACAGTCGAGATCTTGACCAGGAGGTAAAGTAGATGATGGGGAAAAAGCCAATTCTTTCGTTGGTGATATTGGTAAGCATTTGCCTTTCTATGGGCTGCGCAAGCAAAAACAATGCAAAGCCTGCCACAGGCACATTGACAAGCACACAAGCCTTACCATCAACGGTTGTTAGCTCTGTTACACAAACAGCAAAACGACTTTACACGGGGACTGCGACAAAGACGCGCACCCTTACCTTCACACCATCACCAACACTAACATCTACAAGTTTATTTACTACTACCCCTGAAGGGTCACACACCTGGCAGCCAAGTGCGATTTTAGTACGGTTGCAAGATTGGCGGCCTTCGCCCCTCCAACCGGCGCCCCGCCTTGTCATCTTTTCGAACGGTATCGTTGTAGTCAGTGAACGTGACGAGGAAAGAGGATTTCTTCCATTCGGAACAATGCTGGAGCGCCAGGAAATTTGCGCAGTCTTGAACACAATAGATCATTTCGGGTTTCTGGAGTACGATCGTCATGTTTATCGCGACCCTATGGCAGAAGGGCCATCAGAAACGATCGAGATCAACGCATGGACATCCAACTATGTCAATGGAATCATGCTGGGATGTTGGGTCACGCTTAATGATCCATCGCTATGCTGCTTTCCTGGAGCCGATTGCGAAACCCCCATTGTCATGCCTGCCTTAGAAGACACTTATAGATTCTTGACCAGTTATAGACCAAATGGGTTGCAGCCTTTACCAATCAACGACATTTTGGTTGTCATTGACGCCGACAGTAACTTTTCAGCGTACGAAGGGTGGCCTGATTTTGAGGCATGGCCCATACCAGAGCTGCCTTTGATTGATATCTATAGAAGGTTCAACGGAAACCGATTTAGCCCACCCCTCGTTCTCAGCGGTGAGGATGCCCAAATCTGGCAAAAATATATGCCACGAGGTATTTACAAAGAAGGCGAGTTCATCGCCCATGTCTTCAGCCGTCCTCAATGGCCTTACGAAGTCCCGACAGGGTCTATGGAATTCATGAGCGATGAGCAAATAGCGCCGGAAGTGACCAGCTTGACATGCACGTTTGAGGATGGATTGTTGAAAATCGGTGATGACCATTAGCCACAGGGATCGCTTACCTTGAATCGCAACAAGCTCGTTCTTATATACATCCTGGGATCACTGATCGTCTCGAGCCTGTTGAGCATGAAAGGCTCCGACAATAACAACCGTTTGTTTTACGGCAGCCAGCCCGAGGCTTCTTTTGCTATTCCTTCCGATCCTTCTATTCTGCGTGTTCGTCAGGCACGGGTCGAGGTTGGCCTGATCACATCTGAAGAAACCATCACTCTCAACTTATTCGAGGATGTTACCCTCATCGCTCACCGGCAACCCACAGACCATCCGCCAGCACAGGCGATAATCTGGTTTGGCCGGATCGAGGGAGACGATCAGAGCGAGGTCACGTTTGCAACGGTTGGCGATGTCACGGCAGGCAACATCCGCACTCGCGGGTTGTTTTATGAGGTGAGATTTGCTGGCAACGGCTGGCACTGGATTTATCAAATTGACCCGCTGGCTTTCCCTGACGAGCTGCCGCCCCTCATACCCGATGGGTCTCTGATATCCCCGGAAATCGAACACCGCCCGACAATCAACGCTTCCCCGCTGATAGATGTGATGGTCGTTTACACCCCCGAGGCGCTGGCAGGCGCAGGCGGCGATGAAGCGATCCAGGCAGAGATCAACCTGGCAGTCAGCGAAACCAATACTGGCTATGCGAATAGCGAAGTCATCCCCCGCATCCGTTTGGCGCATACCGCCGAGATCAGTTACACAGAAACCGCCTTCGATTGGCCAACCACCCTTCAACAAATCACCGATCCCGATGATGGGGTCATGGACGAAGTTCATCCCCAGAAATATCAACATGCTGCGGATGTCGTTGTGCTCCTCGTTAACGAAAAACACGAAAATATCTGCGGTATCTCCTGGGTGATGACCACTCCCACACATAATGGTAACCATGCCTTCAGCGTGGTCGCTCGACCGTGCGCTACCGGTTATTACACTTTTGCGCACGAGATTGGCCATAATATGGGCTGTTACCATGATCGGGCCAATACCGGTGGTATGACCGGCGTATTCCCTTATTCCTACGGATACCAGGCTCCCGATAAAGCTTTCCGCACAATTATGGCCTACAATTGCCCAGTGAATTGTCCGCGAATCAACTATTGGTCCAATCCAGATGTTTTATATAACGGCCAGCCGACCGGGAAGCCTGAATCGGATCCCGAAGCTGCTGATAATCACCAATCTATAAATGTGATCTACCCTATTGTCGCTGGCTGGCAGGTAGATACGATTCCTCCCTCTATGACCTTCGATATCCCCGGAATCAGCCAGTGGTATACCAGTGATCAGATCATCCAATGGTCAGCCTACGATATAGCTTCCGGCATTGACTACTTTCTGTGGGATTGGGACAATCCCCAACCGGGAACGCGGCTGGAAACCGATACTTATTCGACCACCTTGAGCGCCGCCGGGCAGGGCGCTCACACCCTGTATGTTCAGGCATGGGATGTTGCCGGGAACCACTCAGCGATTGTAAGCCGCGGCTGGTTCGGGTACGATTTGGTTTCGCCAACCATCATGTTTGTGACACCGCCGCCCGGTCAGTGGTTTTCGATTGACCAATCTATCCGATGGCTTGCAGTAGATTACAATTCTGGAGTTGATCACATCCTGTGGGATTGGGACAATCCGCAGCCAGATGAAATTTTAGCCGGAGACTCTTTTTCTACAACCGTAAGTGCAGCCGGTGAAGGCGCTCATACATTGTATGTCCAGGCCCGGGATGTTGCCGGTAATGCCTCGAATATCGAAAATCGAGGCTGGTTCGGGTATGATAGTGTCGCGCCGCTGCTGCCATTAATCACTCCCAACTGCGCCATCGTTTCCAAGGAATGGCAAAACACCTGCAGGAGTGTCAGCTTTTTCTGGAACAGCCTCGATCCCGGTGATCAAAATGCTTCCGGGATAGCAGATTATGCGTTCGCATGGGGAACGGATTCGGGCGCTGTACCAACTGAATGGGTCAGCATGACCCTTTTCACGCCGTCCCTCCTGCCAATAATAGACGGTTGGGGACAGTATTATCTCAATGTCCGCAGCCGAGACCTGGCAGGCAATGTCTCCCCGATATCGTCCTTTGGGTTATGGTACGATGGCTCTCAGCCCATCGCCCAAATGGTTGTCAATGGCGGTACAATCCTTGTTCAATCTGAAAGTGTGACAATAACCATAGAGGCCAATGATACTGGCAGCGGGCTGGCATTCGTCTATCTTTCAAATGATTCAGTCACCTGGCTCAAATCGGTTTATTCACCCACCGTACAGTGGCAACTGGCCGGACGGGATCAGGATTGGAATACGATCTACCTCAGGATCGAAGACAAAGCTGGAAACGTCTCAAATCGTTACTCACTCGATGTGTGCCTGGATACCACCGCCACAACTCCAATGCCTTGCCGTCGCACCATTTTCCTGCCCCTCATCAGTTTCGATCAACAAAGAAAGGGATAACTTATGAAAAAACCATACGCTTCCTCAATTATTGCATTACTGGCAATCCTGGTTCTAGCCGCCCTGGCCTGCAATCTCCCCACGGGCCAACAGGCAACTCCCACCAGCCAGAGTCTCCCGGCTACCCCGCTTCCCACGGGAATCCTGGCCCCAACCGAGATCGTTGCCCCGACGGATGTCACCCCCGTCGAGACGCCGACGACCCCACCGGTCATCCCCACCCCGCCTCCCAATGTCTACACAAAACCCTTCGCTGAATATCCAAGCCTGAATGTCCGCTATCCAAGCGTGTATTCCGGCGGCTACTCGCTGCCAGTTGACCTGGGTTCGGTGCAGGGAATGGATATCGTCACCCTGTCCGACGCACAGCGCGCCCTGCTCTCGCAAAATGGCTTTGTGGTCAGCGCGCCGGTTCCGGGGGAATACGACGAGTTCTACCAGGTATATGAACACCAGCGATATTACGAACAGCCCATCTTCGCTACCACGGATGCGGTGTTCCACGTTTACCACCTGATTTTCGACAAAATGCTGCGCGATTTGGAGCATGACAGTTTCATCCCCGATTTGCAAGTGCTCACTCACACACTGCTGGATGCATCCATTGTCCAATACCAGGCCGTGCGCAGCACCGCCCTCGAAGAACCCGCCCGCCGCAACGTGGCTTATTTCGCCGTCGCCGCGCAGCTTTTGGGGCTGCCCGACCCTGTCCCGCCCGAAGCCGCCGACCTGGTCAATGCCGAGCTGGCCCTCATCCAGGCGCACGCTGGGTTCAACAAATCCCCAATCTGGGATCGAACCGACCTGCCCGAAGACAAGAAACTGATCGAAGATTATGGGCAGTACGTCCCGCGCGGCCACTACACCCGCAGCGAGGAATTGAAAAAGTACTTCACCGCGATGATGTGGTACGGACGGCTGACCTTCCGCCTGCGGGATGGCTTCGAGACGAAGCGCGCCTTGCTGCTCACCCAGGCGCTGCAAACTGCAATCGCGCCTGATGGGCGCACAGCCATCCAACTGTGGGCCAACATCTATGAGCCAACGGCCTTCATCGTCGGCAAAGCAGATGATCTCTCATTCCAGGAGTACGGCGTCATCAGCAGCGCGGTCTATGGGGCCAATCCCAACCTGTTCGATTTCGCCGACGAGGGCAAGCTGGCCCAATTCACCGAGGCCGCCCGCACCCTGCCCCCGCCGCAGGTCAACTCCATGTGGGTATGGATCTGGGAAGACAAAGCCGAAGCCACGCAGGGTTTCCGGGTCATGGGGCAGCGTTTCACCCTCGATTCGTACGTTTTCGGGCAGGTCATCTGGCGCAATGTCGGCACGCAAGAACAGCCGCGCGAGCTGCCCAAGGGGATGGATTTCTTCGCGGCGTTGGGATCTGCTGAAGCCCTGAACATCCTGGCAGAGATGGGGGAAAACCAATACGCGAATTTCGACACCCAGATGGCGAAAGTCCGCACCGAGATCGCCGCCCTCGGGCAGGATTCGTGGACGCAAAATCTCTACTGGTCGTGGCTGTACGCGTTCCAACCGTTCGTCCAGCCCAAAGATAACCGCTACCCGGCTTTCATGCAAACCCAGGCCTGGACGCGCAAAGACCTGCATACTGCTCTTGGCTCATGGACTGAACTGAAACACGACACGATCCTCTACGCCAAGCAGGTGATGGCCGAGATGGGCGGGGGCGGCGCAGAGCATCCGCCTCACGGCTGGGTGGAACCCAACCCTGAAGCCTACGCCCGCCTATGGGCGCTGGCTCAGATGACTTATGACGGTCTCGAACAAAGGGGGCTGCTCTCCGAGCGGACGCGCGGCAGCCTGGAGAACCTGACGAACCTGCTGCGCTTTATGCAAGACATATCCGAGCGGGAGCTGGCCGGCGAAGCTCTCACCGACGAGGAATACTGGCGCATCCAGTATTTCGGCGGCGAGCTGGAATCGCTGACGATTGCTGCCTCCGATTGCGACGGCGAACCCTGGGAATGCCGCGATCTCTCTGACCAGAAAGCCGCTCTCGTCGCCGATGTCGCCACCGGTATGACCGGCATTCTAGAAGAAGGCGTGGGCCAGCCCACGCGGATTTACGTTGTCCTGCCCGACCAGCCCTGGCGGATTGGAGTGGGTGCGGTCTTCACATACTATGAGTTCAAAGTCGGCTTCGATCAGCGCATGACCGACGAAACCTGGCAGGCGCTGGTCGCCAGCCCGGATGTTCCGCCGCAGCCGGATTGGACGAGTCTGTTCATCGCGCCGTGATAAGGTTGATAGTGTAAAGTTACAGGTTGCAGGTTGAAAGTTGGGGTTCGTAGCAGCTTTCAGCCTGCAACTTGTTTAGGAATAATTGCAATACCGCAAAAGTCACTTTTAGCTTGTAACCAGAATATTGGTCAATTTTAGT
>DYIZ01000121.1:6416-21990 GCA_020723385.1 Candidatus Aquidulcis sp. | reverse complement strand
CGAAAAGATAATATGTTATTTTTCCCAAGAAATTTACAACGAAAAGTAAATAAACTCTTTTTCGTAAAAAAACTTCTAACAAAAAGATAAGCTATATTTTTTCGTAAAGAAGATACTAACGAAAGGATACTTTCGTAAGATGGACCCGATTAACCGCTCAGGCAAATATATCAGTTATTCGATGCCTGGTGAGCGTTACCAGGCTTTCGTTCCCTATCCCCTGCCGCCTGATCCACCATTGCAATTCGATAGCGAATTATTAGATTTGATGGAAAAAGCCAATCGATCACTCGGACAACTAGATGGCTTGACTACCCTCTTGCCCGACTTGTCGCTTTTTATCTATCTTTACATTCGCAAGGAAGCGTTGCTTTCTTCCCAGATTGAAGGTACTCAGTCGTCTTTATCGGATTTGCTGTTATCCGAGATTGACGAAGCGCCTGGGGTTCCCCTGGATGATGTGCAAGAAGTGTCCACCTACGTTGCGGCGATGAATCACGGGCTAGCAAGATTGCAAGAGCTGCCTCTGTCCTTGCGCCTCATCCGAGAGATTCACGAGGTGCTGCTCTCCAAAGGTCGTGGAAGCGATAAGACGCCTGGGGAATTCCGTCGGACCCAAAACTGGATTGGGGGTACCCGCCCCGGTAACGCCCGCTTCGTGCCCCCCCCACCTGAAAATGTACTTGATTGCATGAGCGACTTGGAAAAATTTCTACACAATGATCCCACACCTGCACTCATCAAGGCGGCGCTGGCGCACGCTCAATTTGAAACCATCCACCCTTTCCTCGACGGCAATGGGCGAATAGGACGCCTGTTGATCACATTCATACTGTACGCTCAAGACGTTTTGAGTGAACCCCTACTCTATCTTAGCCTCTATTTCAAAACTCATCGTGAGGCTTATTACGAAAATCTCCAAAACGTACGATTGAAAGGTGATTGGGAGGGTTGGTTACGTTTCTTTTTGACTGGTGTAACTGAGACTGCACAGCAGGCAGCCAGCGCCGCCAAATCCGTCTTGCTACTTTTTGAAGACGAGCGTCGCCAGATTGAAAAACTAGGCCGCCCGGCCAATTCTGCCTTGCGTGTCTATCAGTTATTGCAGCGAAGACCCCTGGTCTCGATCCCTGCTGCGGCGAAGGAACTGGGGCTTTCTGCGCCTACCATTGCCGCCTCGCTGGAGAATCTACGACAGTTGGGAATAGTCAGTGAGCGAACTGGCAAACAACGCAATCGCTTGTTTCGGTACGACAGATATCTAGAAATATTGAATCAAGGCACAGAGCCGCTGCCACGATAGGGTGCGGACGATCATTGATTGCAAGTCAGTTGGGGCAGAGCCAGTATTTGCTATAATAGAACATCCTCGATACAAGGAACCTCCCATGAAAAGCCTCTCACGCGGTTTTGCCTTTCTCAAACAATCCTGGCAGATGGCCCTGGCCGACCGGGATCTGATCAAGCCCTCGATCTACGCCCTGCTTGCCGGAATTGTGGTCACGTTGATTGGTATCATCCCCATTGCAGGCGTCGGCTTTTTGATGGGAGAAAACAGCAAGATCGGCGGCGCGATCATTTTCGTGTTGAGCGCGGCGCTGATTTTCGTCCAGTACACCGTCAGTTACATTTTTTCGGCGATGACCATCTACCTGATCTACGGCTATCTGTCCGAGGGCGATGGGCGTATGGACAAAGCCTGGGCGATTGTCCGCCGCGATATGCTCGACATTATGAGTCTGGCGGCAGCCTCGACCGTGGTCAATTTGATCAAGAATGCCATTCGGGGAAAGGGCGGCAGCGGCGGGCGCAATTTCCTGGCAGGATTGATTGACACCATCTGGACGGAAGCCACTTATCTGGTTTTACCCGCGATGGTGATCGAAGATATAGGCTTGAAAGACGGCCTGCGGCGCGCCACAAACATTGTCAAGAATAATCTGCTTCTGGTGGGCGTCAGCACCATTGGGGTAAGCGCCATCACCGGGGTGATTGGGTTCTTGCTGGGCGCGGTTGGCGTCGGGTTGGGGTTCGGTGTGGGGTTTGGCATCATCCAGGTAGTCAGCGGCCCCATTGGTTTGGTGAGCGGCATCGGGGTCGGAATCCTCATCGCAATGCCGTTCATTCTGTTCGCCACCGTCGTCAGTTCTTACACCGCCACAGCCTATCACACCTGTTTATACCTGTGGGCGAGAGATGTGGAGCGGGCACAGCAGGGCGGCCAGCTCACACAGGTTGCCGCGCCAGCGCCGCTGGCGGCTGTTTTGGATTAAGGAAGATGGGAGCCGCTATGCCTACCCGCCGCGAAATCCTCACCTGGACGGATGTTACCAAACTGATTGACCATCTCTTGCCGCAGTTCGAGCGTGAGTTCGATGCGATGGTGATGATCACCCGGGGGGGCGTTATCCCTGGCGGGTTGTTGGCGGAGAGAATGGGCGTCAGCCATATGCTGACGGCCGCTGTGGATTTCCCTGCCGAGATCGAACGTGAGCGCAGCGGGGGATTGTTTGCCTGGCCGCGTTTCATCCAATTTCCAAGCGATGACGCGCTGCGCGGGCGCTATATTCTGGTGGTGGATGATGTGTGGGGGTCGGGGCGCACGATTACTGCGGTCAAGAATCGAGTCTCTGCGGGAGGGGGATTCCCGTCCACCTGCGTGCTTCACTTCAATCCCTATCGGAACTTGTTCGGCACTGCCCGCCCGGATTTCTATGCGGCGGTCACGGATGCCTATATCGTCTATCCCTGGGAAATCGAGCAAGGCCCTGACCGCGTTTTGCGAGGATAGAGGTTGGGCAAGCGATGCAGAAACTTCCTTCTGACCCGGCAGATAGGCTTCAGGCCCTTCGGCAGTGCGGCTATTTTTCCGGCTTGCAGGACGACATTTTGTGGCAGATGGTGGGCGGGGTGCAGTTGGCTCGCTTCGAGCGGGGGGAGGCGCTCTTCTGGCAGGATGAACCCTGCGCGGGGTTGCACATTATCCGGCATGGCAGTGTCAAATTATTCAAGGTGTCGAAACAGGGGCGGGAATTGATCGTCAAAGTTCTCGAAGAGGGGGCGACATTCAACGAGGTACCGGTATTCGATATGGGCAGCAATCCGGTGAACGCTGCTGCGCTCGAAGAAACCGAAGTGTGGGTGATCGAGGCTGGGATTATCCGAAAAACGATGATGGATCATCCTGAGATGTGTCACTCGGTTATTTCGAATTTGACGCAAAACTTGAGGATGCTGGTGGGGATTGTGGAGGAGTTATCGTTCTACCAGGTGACCAACCGCCTCGCCCGGTTGATCAGCCAGTTACCGCCGGAGCAATTGACTGGGCCAACGGGGTCACGCGTAACCCAGGATCAACTGGCAGCCCGGTTGGGAACGGTGCGCGAAGTGGTCGCTCGCTCATTGCGCGAGCTGGAGCGGAGCGGCGCGATCCGCGTGGAGCGGCGGCAAATCCTGGTGACGGATGCCGCCATCCTCGGACAATGGGCGCAAGAGCCGTATCATTGAAACTGGAGCGGTTTCAGCGCCGCTCCAGTCAAATTGTGCCGTAGGGGGTAATGCTGGTTAGAACCAATCTCGCTTGTAGAATATGAATACAACGATCGCGGATACGAGCAGAGTTGATCCCATGATAATGGGGAAAGCCAGGCCGTGATCTTCGAGCGGTAGAGTAATATTCATCCCGAAGACGCTGGCAACCAGAGTGGGCAGGCTGAGTACAATCGTCATCGAAGCCAGGAATTTCATGACGCTGTTGAGATTATTCGAAATGATCGAGGCAAAGGCATCCATCATCCCACTGAGAATGTTGGATTGAATATTGGTCATTTCGATGGCTTGCTGGTTTTCGGTAAGCACATCTTCGAGTAAATCCTCGTCTTCGGGATATGTGTTGAACATTTGGCTGCGCTGTAACCGTTCCATCAGCAGCTCGTTCGTTTTCAGGGCAGTCGTGAAATAAGTCAGGCTTTTCTCGAATTTAAGCAATCCTAACACTTCCTTATTTCGGGTAGATTGCTGCAATTCATCCTCGAGCAATTCGACCGCTTTCGTAATGTCGCGCAGGTAGCTCAAGAATTTGTTGGCGGTATTCAGGAGGATACGGAGAACAAAGCGATAACGTTTACCGGTTGAAAGGCTTTTGACCCGCCCGGAGGCAAACTCCTGGATAATCACATTATTGCACCGGCATACCGTGACAATATAATGACTATTGATAATGATGCCCAAGGGGATGGTCGTGTAGGGCACGTCAACGTTTTCGCCTTGGTAGTATGGGACGCGGAGGATGATGAGTAAGTCGCCGTTTTCCCGCTCGGTACGCGCTCGCTCATCCATGTCGAGAGGATAGGTGATGTAATCTTGGGGGAGGCCCAGCTCTTGCAGATGGGCAATTTCGGCGGGGGTCGGATCAACAACGTTGATCCAGCAATTGTTGATAGGCTCAGAGAGAATCTCGATACCGTTATCTGTATTCTTGAAGAAAGTAATCATAAATACGCTCCTTTTGGACAACTGTCCAGAGATTTTAATTCAGGGGGGGATGTCGGTTTGACTGCCAGGTTTATCGTCGTTCACCGTTTTGTCTCCTTTTAGAAAAAAACTTCCCGGAAGCTCTGGCCTCCGGGAAGTGAAAACAGCGCAAGATAGCGCCCACTTGCTAAGCCATTAGCTTCCTTATGTTGATAGCACAATAGCAAATGCCTGAGTGTGGTCTATTACTATGGTCACACTCGTCACTGTCCTCAGCCTGAGGAGCCTGAGAACATATTGACAGAGAAGTAAACTGTGTCTCGTTCATATTTCCTTTGACAATCTCAATAGGCGAGCCGTGAAAGGCTGCCAACCGCTGTAAGTATAGCACCTGACCTACATCAATGGCAAGTACGAATTTCTTACAACATCGTAATGAGTCGGCCTTTCTATAAACGAAGGAAGAGGAGTGAAAATATTTTCCCACGCTATCATTAAGAGTGCATGAGCATTTTTCCGTTGAGGAACTTATCGAGTCGGGTTTCCGTTTAAAAGCCAGTTGTTTTTCAATTCACTGAGAAGGAGAAAAAACCTATGCGTACAAAACTGTTTTCCCTAATCGCCGTTCTGGTCATGGCTGTCGTGCTCGGCGCCTGCGTTTCAGTCCAGCCTGCTACCCAGCTAACCCCGCGCTCTATGAGCGTTAACGGATCGGCTCAGGTCATGTTGACGCCTGACCTGGCGTACATATCCATCGGTGTCCATACTGAAAACCCTGATGCCAAAGAGGCCGTTGCTGCCAACAACGCCCAGGCGCAGAAAATCACGGACGCCATTAAAGCTCTGGGTGTTGACGCCAAAGACCTCCAGACCACGAATTTCAGCATCTATCCGCAGCAGCAATACGACAACGAAGGCAATCTGACCGGGACGACCTTCGTCGTAGACAATACAGTCTATGTGACCTTGCGTGATCTTGCCAAGATCGGCGACACCTTGCAGGCCGCGGTAGATGCCGGCGCTAACAACATCTACGGTATCCAGTTCGATGTGGCCGACAAGACGGCTGCCCTCGCCCAGGGTCGCAAGGCCGCTGTCGAGAACGCTAAAACCCAAGCGGAAGAACTGGCGCAGGCCTCCGGCGTGACCTTAGGAGCCGTGCAATCCATCAATTTCTACAACAGTTACCCCATTCCGACAGTGATGGATGGCAAGGGCGGCGCTGCGGCGATGCAGGCGGCTGTTCCGATCTCAGCCGGACAACTGACCATCACCGTAGATGTCAACATCGTGTACGAAATCAAATAATCCGATAACCCGAATCTCTGAAAAGGAGTGGCGAGGAAGTTCCTCTCGCCGCTCCTTTTTCGTGTGGTATAAATACCCTCATGAATGGCGAGTATCTGTTTCGCCCTCCCAGGCGAGTGGGAATGGCTTTTCACCTGACGATTATCGGGATTTGCCTGAGTGGGTGTGGGTGGGGATTCTGGCAGGCTTCCCAAGCAGACATCAACTTTACATTTTTGCTATACCTCCTCCCATCAATCGTTGCGGCTGCCCTGTCACCTTTTTTTGGATATCGGGCTTATGCTCTCTGGCGAGCCGGTTATATCTTGCAGCGGGATGGACTTCGGCTGCATTGGGGATTACGAACAGAAGAAATCCCAATGGACGCGATTACCGGCCTCTACCTGGATCACGAGTTGGATTTTTATCTTCCTCCGCCGGTTTTCCGTATGCCGGGAGCCATATTGGGAACGCGCCGTATCAGCGGCCTGCCGCCAATCGAGTTTATGGCCGCTCGAGAGCATGGACTGGTTTTGGTTGTTACTGCCGAGCGAGTCTTTGCCATTTCCCCAAATAGCATCGAAGAGTTTACGCAAACCTACCAGCGCCTGATGGAATTGGGCACTTTGACTCCGCTGCCCGCTCGTTCTGTCCGACCGGGATTCCTGCTCTCCCGTTTTTGGGCCGACTTGCCCGCCCGGCTGCTGCTCATCGCCGGTTTAGCTGTCAGTTTGTCGCTGCTGGTCTGGGTCAGTATCACCATCCCCTCGAGAGCGACGATCTCTCTTCGCATCTCGCCTGCCGGGCACGCCCTGGAGCCGGTTCCAGCAGTTCGCCTGTTTCTTTTGCCAGTTATCAACTCAACTCTATTCGTCGTGGATTTGCTCGCCGGGCTGTTTTTCTACCGCGACGAAGAAAACCGAGCCATTGCTTACTTGCTGTGGGCGAGTGGCATCATCACTTCATTGCTCTTCCTGGCAGCGGTTTACTTTATTTTGCGGGCCGCGTAATCCACAGTTTGCGCCAGGTTATCCACAGAAATCTGCCAGTTATCCACACCCATCTCCACCGACACGCTCACTTTATCCTATGACTATCCAACTTTTAATTGGCTTCGTACTGGGCGCGTTGATCGGCCTCCTGGCCTGGCGCGCCCACGCTCTTTCCCCTAACGGGGCATTCGCTGCCACACTCGTCGGCGGCTTGATCTTTGGGTTGGGGGGTATCTCTTGGGCTGCACTCCTGCTCATGTTTTTTGTCTCGTCCAGCGCACTGTCTAAAGCTTTCGCTCATCGCAAATCCGCTGTCAACGAGAAATTTTCCAAAGGCAACCAGCGCGACTGGGGCCAGGTGCTCGCCAACGGCGGGCTGGGCGCGCTGCTGGCAATCGTGTACGCTTTGCTCCCCGGCCAGGATTGGGTGTGGGCGGCCTTCGGCGGGGCAATGGCCGCCGTCAACGCCGACACGTGGGCTACCGAACTGGGGGTGCTCAGCGCCGCGCCGCCGCGGCTCATCACGACCGGTAAAGTGGTAGATCGAGGCACATCGGGGGGGATTTCCCTCCTGGGGACACTGGCTGCTTTGGGCGGTGCGATCGTGATCGGGGGAACAGTGCTCATGACCGGTAGGGGATCATTGACCCTGCTGGGGATCATCGCCCTGGCGGGGTTGGCTGGCTCACTGTTCGACTCACTGCTGGGGGCGACGGTGCAGGCCATTTATTACTGCCCCGCTTGCCAGAAAGAAACCGAACGCCACCCGCGTCACTTATGCGGCGCGGAAACAGCGCCGCTGCGCGGCTGGCGCTGGCTGAATAACGATTGGGTCAATTTCGGTTGTTCGGTGGTGGGGGCTTTAGTTGCGGTGGGGCTGTGGATGCTGGTTGGCTAACACATCCCACAATTCACCCATCGTTTCGATCACCGGGCAATCCGCTTCCGGGAAGATGTGGTCAGGGTCGAGCAGCACGGGCAGCAGCCCGGCGCTGCGCGCGCCGATCACGTCGGCGTAATAATTGTCCCCGATGTATAAAGTCTGTTCAGGGCGGATTGCCAGCCGCTCGAGGGCACGGAGAAAAATCCCCGGCTCAGGTTTCCATGAGTTGACTTCGCCTGCCGCCAGCACCAGATCGAAATAAGGCAGCAGCCCCAACGAAGTCAACTGTTCGTGGTATGGATTGCTGCGGTTGGAGACCACCCCCAGGGTAAAGCCAGCCCCCTTCAATTCCCGTAAAACGTTGAGCACATCTGGCAGAGTGACATCCTCGGGCTGGTAAACGTCTGTCAGCAGCCGCTGCATTTCAGAAGCCAGGGTTTCGGCCTGTTTTGGCTCACAGCCGAAAGCGATCAGATTCAGCCGGGCGTGGTTTGTCCAGAATTGGGGGGTGAGGCCGCCGTAAGCCTGTAAATCAGCCAGGCATTCCGGCGATTGCGCCCAGTAATGATGCAGCCAGCGTATGGCGCATTTACGATTAACAGGGGAATCGGGCAGCCCGAGCTGTTTGGCAAACTCGAAGAAAGCCTGGTAGAACGTGGGCTGGTTGTGGCGCAGCGTGCCATCCAGGTCGAATAAAACCGCGCGAATACCGTTGGGTGAAGGCATCATTTCTCGATCCAAAGAACCTATCCCCCGATCTCGCTCATCACCCGGTTGAGGGCGATGACCCCATCGGCCAGGCCGTGCCCCCAGGGTTTGAGCCAGATGCCGTCGAGGATCAATTGGCGCAGCTCGGTCAAAGTGGCGCCGTTTCTCAGCGGGGTGAGCAAATCCACCTCGCCTTCGCGCAGCAGACACAGCCGCAGGCGGCCGTCGGGGGTCAGCCGGGCGCGGGTGCACAACTCACAGAAGGGGGCCGTCACCGACGAGATGAAGCCGACATCGCCCAACGCGCCGTGGATGCGGAACAGCCGCGCCTCGCCATCCAGCTCGCCGCCGTTGGCTGGCTCCAATTGACCGAGTTCCGCCTCGATGTCGGCCTGCGTTTCCAGGGCGGTAACGAGCTGCCCGGTTTGCAAGTCGGTGGCTCCGGCGAAGGGCATCATCTCGATGAACCGCACCTGCCAGGGGTGGTCGAGCGTCAGGCGGGCCAGCCCGGCTACATCGTTTTCGTTGTAGCCGCGCACCACCACGGCGTTGATCTTCACCGGGGATAGCCCTGCTGCCTCGGCGGCCTCGATCCCGGCCCACACATCGTCGAGCTTTCCCCAGCGGGTGAGGCGGTGGAATTTCTCCGGGTCCAGTGTATCCAGGCTGACGTTGACCCGCTGCAGGCCGGCTTCGGCCAGCGGGCGGGCCAGCTTGCGCAGCAGCACACCGTTGGTGGTCATGGACAGCTTGTTCACACCGGGGGTGTGGGCGATCTCGCGTACCAGGTCTACCACGTGGGCGCGCACCGTCGGCTCGCCGCCCGTCAGCCGGATTTTGTCGAATCCGAGGGTGGTGAACAACTGCACCAGCGTCAGGATCTCGTCATCCTGCAACATTTCTGCCGGTGGGCGGAAAGTGGTGTCCTCCGGCATACAATACACGCAGCGCAGGTTACAGTGATCGGTCAGGCTGATGCGCAGATAGTGGATGCGCCTTCCAAAACGGTCGAGGGCCATAGAAACCTATAAATCGGACAAATTTGGTTGTATTATTATATCAGGTTTGGGGCGCGTTGAGATGTGAAAAATATCATGCCTCGAACGTAAAAACGTCATTGTGTTTTGGATTTATTCGGTTCAAGCAATTTCCTGATATGCCCGACATGATCCAGCTCGTGCCAGATGGCGCGCCGCAGCAGCTTGCGCGGGCTCCAGAATTCGCCATCTACACCCAACACCTGCCGTGAACCGGCCAGCTTTGGCAACACCGTGATCAACCATGCCCGCACTTTCTCGACGCGCTCGAACGGCTCCTTGGGCACCTCGTTTTGGGGGAAAGCCAGCCCCAGCCGGTCGAGATACCACCACTCGGCCCCGCCCACGTGGCGGATGACGCCGGCGATGCTCCACCGCTCGTTGGGGTATTTCCGGTCGAGGGTGGCCGCGTCCAGCCCGCGCACTGTCTCCAGCAAATCCTGCCGGCTCCAGGATAGCAGCGTCAGTCCACGTTCGACTTCCTCAGCAGTGAGCGGCTTCCAATCGTGTCGGAACCAGGCGTTGACTTCGTAAGAATCATCTGCGTCGGGCACCACCAGGTTGAAGTCCGGGTCAATGGCGTAGCCATTGAAGGTCTCGTACAGTTTGACTTCAATCGGATCCGGGTCGAAGCCGCGATCACCGTGAGAAGCCAGCCAGGCGGCGTATGTGCGCACCCCTTTTGGCGCTGCCGCCAGCGCCGATGCGCTGTCTGCCCCGTAGGCAAAGCAGCCGGGGTGTTCGAGCGCCCAGGCCATCGAGCGGCCTTCGATATTGTTTTCGAGACCCATGCGAAATAACATGCTATGCTCCAATCATTTCAAATGATTTTGATGACCTGCCCGCCGGTGATTTTGACCAGCTCGGGGGGAGTCAATTTAAAGACGGCGTTCGGCGTCCCGGCGGCGGCCCAAATCTCCTCGAATTGCATGAGATCGGCATCCAGGAAGGTAGCCAGCGGCTCGAGATGACCCACTGGCGGCACCCCGCCGATGACGAACCCCGTGCGCTGGCGGACGAAATCGGCATCGGCCTTGCCGATGGGTTCACCGAGTAGCTCGCCGATACGCTTCTCGTTGACGCGGTTGGCGCCGCTGGCGATGACCAGCACCGGGCGATCGCTCTGCTGGCTGCGGAAAATGAGCGATTTGGCAATCTGCCCAACCGTGCAGCCCACCGCCTGCGCCGCCTCGACCGCGGTGCGTGTGGAGGCCGGCAATTCGACAACTTGCAGCGACAGGCCGAAGGGGGCCAGGGCATCCTGGACTTTTTGTGCGCTGGGGCTGAGAGTCATAGTTTCCTTTTCATAAAGAGCGCCACTTCGCCGTCGGTCATATCGGTGTTTGTGTAGAAAGACAGGTCAATCCCATCCAGCTCGAAGCCCAGGCTGCGATAGAAGGTGATGGCGGGCAGGTTGGTGTTTTGCGTCTCCAGCCCGAGGATGCGGAAACCCGCCTGGCGGGCATTCTCGGCGAGCGTGTCCATCAACCGGCGGCCGATTCCCTGGCGGCGGTGGGAGGCGGCGACGTGAAATTCCCAGATCCACAGGGTGCGGTTCCATTGGCAGGCTTCTGTCAGGGCAAAGCCGATCAACTGGTCGCCATCGTACGCACCCAGCGAGTAGCCCTGGGTGAGGTATTCGTTGTAGCGGCGTTGTTCGTCTTCGTCGGAGTGCTCCCATCGTTTCACGTAAGGTGTAGCGAAAGGGGTCAGGTCGAGGGTGATGACGGTGTGCGCGTGGCTTTCCGTCTTTTGAACGGTGTAGCGCCCCTCGGATATATAGCCGCCACCAATTTCTTCCAGGCTGGCAACGGGCAATTCTTTCAATGGCCGAATCTCGATCATGACAGCAATCCTTTTCAATCTTAGGCCGGTTACATCCAGCCTCTCCGGCGTATCCACAAGAACATGGCAAAGGGTGTCATCAGCATCATTGTCAGCATACCGATGAAAACCGGGCGAGCCATCCAGGAAGAAATTGGGATGTCCGGCAGAAAAAAATTCATCCCGAAGAACCCGGCAATGAAAGATAACGGCATGAACAGGGTGGTAATGATGGTCAGCGTTTTCATCACTTCATTCATGCGGTTGTTGATGACCGACAGATAGGTATCCAGCGAGCCGCCCACCAGGTCACGCAGGCCCTCGGTGATGTCGTGCAGCCGGACGAGGTGATCGTAAACGTCGCGAAAGTACACCCGGTCTTTCGTGTCTACCGTGGCGAAATCGTCACGCGCCAGCTTGTTGAGCACTTCGCGCATGGGGGAGACGGCGCGGCGCAGGTGCATGGTGGCACGTTTGAGGGTGAAAATCCGCTGTACAATATCGGGGGTGGGTTTTTCGAATACCAGGTCTTCGATTCCTTCGATTTCCTCATCCATCTCTTCGACTGCCAGCATATAATCCACCACCAGCTCATCGGCGAGTTTGTAGAGGATGTGGTCGGCGCCCATTTTCATGTGACGCTCATGCTGCTGGCATGCCTCCCACAGCCGGTTGAGTGAGGCAATGGGCAGATCGTGGTGGGTAACAATGTAGTTCTTGCCCAAAAAAATGTCCAGCTCGGTCAATTCAACGCCGCCATCCCCGCGTATGTAGCTGATGGCTTCCATGACGATGTAGAGATAATTTTCCCAATCGTCCACCTTTGGCACGTGAGTTTCCTGCAAGGCATCATCCACTGCTAATGGATGAAAGCCAAACACGTTCAACAAGATTGGCTCGTCCTCTTCGGCAGGGGTGCATTCGAAATCCACCCAAAGCAGGCCCTTGGGGGTGCGCAAGGCTTTAGGGAATTCTTCGATGGTCAGGTTTTCGCGTTGTTTACCGTCGGGTGCGTAATAGATCGAGCGGATCATCGGGCCTCCTGAAAAAGCGAAAAAGGTGCAGCGCTAACGCGGCTGCACCTGAATTAAACCAGAAAAACCCGCTTCTGGCGATGAATTAATCGAACTTTTGCTTGAGGCGGGCGCTCTTGCCGGTGCGTTCGCGCATGAAATAGAGCTGGGCGCGGCGGACATGGGCATGGCGGTAGACAACCACTTTTTCGAGACGAGGGGATTTCATCAGGAAGGTGCGCTCGACGCCGATGCCATTGCTGGCCACACGCCGCACGGTGAAGTTGGCGTTTTGGCCGCCTTTGCGCTGGCGGATGACGGTACCTTTGAATTCCTGGGTGCGCTCGTTGCTGCCTTCTTTGATGCGGATGAACACGCTGACCGCGTCACCGGGTTGAATCTCAGGGACATTGGGGTTTTGAGCAGCCTCGACGGCTTTCACGAAATCGGTCATTTCAAACCTCATGGATATAACGACTGGCAAAATAACACCGCCAGAGGCGGCGCGGGGCGAGATTATAACATGCCCTTTTGGATTTGAGAAGAGCGGCATTGACGAAGTAAAATAGATTCTATGTGTTCTTCGAGCGGGATGATTTTTCACGCAGATGGTAGAATCGGCGCGATGAAACCAATTTTTGATTCAATTTGCGCTGTGTTGTGGGATATGGATGGCGTCCTGGCGGATACGGGCGAGTTGCACTTCGCCGCCTGGTCGGCGACACTGGCCGAGGAGGGGATTCCCTTCGATTGGGAGACTTTTCGCTCGACGTTTGGGATGAACAACACCGGGATTTTGACCACCCTCCTGGGGCGTCCGCCCGATCCAGATTACGTGCTGCGCATCAGCGACCGTAAAGAGCAAGCCTGTCGGCAGGCGATGCGCGGGCATATCCAGTTGTTGGATGGCGTCGAGATGTGGCTGAAGCGGCTGCAAAAAATAGGCTGCCGCCAGGCCGTAGCCTCGTCTGCGCCGCCGGAAAACATCACCGCGTTGGTGGACGAGCTGGATATCGGCGGTTATTTCGATACGCTGGTCTCGGCTTTTTCCATGCCGGGCAAACCCGATCCAGCGGTATTTTTAGAGGCTGCCCGCAGGCTGGCGATGCCGCCCGAGAGGTGCATCGTCGTCGAGGATTCGATCGCCGGAGTGGAAGCGGCCAAACGCGCCGGGATGCGCTGCATCGCCGTCACCAACACCAACCCGCGGGCGGCGCTGGCGCAGGCCGATATGATCGTGGACAGCCTGGCTGACTTGCCGGAAGATGCTTTTGCCAGCATCCGCTACGAATAGCGGTTACGGCATGATTTCGTAAACGTAGATCATCCCAAGGTTGGTCGTCAGAATCAACTGCCTGCCATCTGGTGAGAGATAGGGCCAGCTCAGGTAAATAGACTTGCTGACTTCTTCGGGGATTACCTCGATTGTTCCCATCAAATGCCAGTCGGCGGCGTCGAGCAGGCAAATCCGCCCATCGAGGTTGTCGTAGCCCAGGGAGAAGCGCAGCCTGCCATCCTTCGACAACGGGCCGGAGGAGGCGCAATTCGCATCCAGGTTTTTAGGGGCTTGATATTCACCAGTCACCTGGCCGGTCTGTAGATCGTATCCCAGGCTGTTGATGAAAAACTGGTTGCTTGCCAGGTCAACACCGAAAAACTCGGGGAAATGCGGGTTGAGGGTGATCATTCCCTGGTAGTAATCCAGTGGCGCCGATTCGACCACGTAATTCCTGGCCCCGGAATTGATATTCCAACTGACCGCCGTGCCCCAACTGCCGAAGCCGATCAACTGGTCAGCGCCGGGGACGAAGCGCATGTAATACACGAAGATGCGAGAGTCGGTATATGGTTCACCATAGGCGTTGACGATGGTCTCCTCGAACGGGTGCAGATAATTCCCGGTTGTCACGTCCCAAAGCTTCATCGAGCAATCCTGCGCCGAGGAGACAAGTAACGCGCCGTTGGGTGAATAGGTCAGCCCGTAGATTTTGTCAGTGTGCGCCTGGATGTGCTCGATGGTCTGCCCGCTGCCCATGTCTTTGATGTCAATATTCCCGGCCCGGTCGGCAATCGCCACCTGCTCGGCGACCGGCGAGACGGCGAAAGCCACCGCCTCGTGGCGGCCCAGCAGCGCGCCGTCGCGGGTGCTGCGGATTTCCAGCGTATCGCCCCAGCGCTGGATGAGCAGGTGCTCGCCGCTGGCCGAATAGGCCAGGTCAACCAGCGGGGCGCTGAAATGCCAGGCGGTGAAAGTCACGGTCTGCTCTCGGACATCGAGAAGGTTGATCGAGCCGTCCACGTAGGCAACCAACAGCATATTCCCATCCGGCGAATAGGCGAAGGTCTCCACCGGCTGGTCGAAGTTGCCGATCTTGTTCATCAAAGCGCCATTATTACCATTGTAAATTCGTAAGGTGCTGAAAAAGCGAGATCTTCCAAGCCAGATCGGGCGATACATGACAGCTAGACTATCACCAGAGGAAGAAAATGCGACCCGATGAGGAACCATAGGTATTGGGTCGTAAACATTGCCGCACATACTGAAAGAATATAAGTCACACCCTTCTGGTTGGTTGTAATCTCCATATTCGACATAGAAAGTTTCATCAGGCAGTTGGTAGAGAAGCGTTCCTGTTTGGGAATCGTACACTTCGCGGATCGAGTAACCAATATTCCAGTTATCTTCATCATTGGTCATATAGCTTTTGAAAAATTTTAATCCATCTGGGGATTTGATTCCCTCCCCAGTGTCATTATCAAAAAAGGTTGTCTCCACCCACTGGATATTCGCCAAGTTTTCCACTTTTTGGCCATCTGAGTATTTTCGAATTTGCAAATTACCTTCGTCGTTCAAACGTATATATAGTCCGTCACCACTGATTGTTAAGCTTTTGTAGATAAACGGCTTGTCGAATGCCACCCAGCGCGGCGGCGTATCCGGAGCGCCGACATCGTACACTGCAAACCCGAAGGCGCTGCCTACCACGAACGATTTGCCATCCGGGGCGAAAGCTGCGCCCAGGATGCTGCCTTTGCCCCATTGGGCCACGTTGGCCAGGCGCGTAAAATTATCTGCTCCGATAGGTTCATTAGAGCCTGCCAGAGGCGTTCCAATAGCCCCGGGAGTGACAACCACGAGTGGTGATGCCGAGCCTGCTGTTGAGGTTGAGGTCGGCGGTGCCGGTGTGGGACGGCTTGAGGTTGTTTGGGCAATACGGGTAGCGACGGGCACAGATGCCGTCGCGACACGCGGCGTCCACAACACGGGCGGTTTTGCGAATCCAGCCGGTGTGCCACCTGGCGTTTGGCTTGGGCAATCGCACAACGTTGGCGACGCTGACTGCCCCGGAGTCGTTG
>DYIZ01000121.1:0-6316 GCA_020723385.1 Candidatus Aquidulcis sp. | reverse complement strand
GTTTGGCTTGGGCAATCGCACAACGTTGGCGACGCTGACTGCCCCGGAGTCGTTGCGATTGTCTGCAACGGGCTGGTGGGCTGCGTGGTTGGTTTCGACTGGCAAGCGGTCAGCAAGGCGATGACCCCCAAAATAAACAGACAAATCACGAAACGAGTTGGCATCTTAATCATGTGGCCCTTCCCTGATAGTGAAAGCAAACTGATTACCCCAAGGTGAAGTGATAGAAGTATTTTCCCATAAGCAATGGGTTTTGGCAACGAGTGAGGATGATCGAAAAAAGTGGAGGGCGTCCGACCAACCGGACGCCCTCCAGCGATTCTATGGTGCGCTTTGTCAGCCCGAAAGGCTACTTGCGGCGGCGGAAAACGATCAGCGCGCCGCTGACCATTGCCAGAGCAATCAGCCCCAGGGCGACCGGTAGCTGCCCGCTGGTCGCGCCGAAGCTGCGCAGGGCGATGACGGTGGGCTGGCTGCCCGAACCCAGGCCAAAAGGCGAGTAGGTGCCGACGTTCATTGCCTGGAACCAGCAGGCGCTGCCGGCCGGCGCGCCGCTGACGCAAGCCGCGCCTGCTTCCGAGTAAGTATATGTGTCGCCGACCTGCGTCCAACTACCCGGCCCATCGTAATGCCACAGCTTGAGCTGGCTGGAATCCTGCCCGTGACGCTCGGCATCGGTGAACCAATAGCGAATGGTCGCGGCTTGATCCGAGGTCGGTTCGACCACGAAGCAGCGATAGAGCAGGGCATCGAGCGCGTTCGAGGTGCACCCGCCGGTTTGGTTGCCCTGCACTCGAACGAGTGTATCGCCCATGGCGATGCCGTTGGTGTTGGTGATGTCCACGCCGTGATATTTGTCGGTTGTACCGAGAATATCGGTGATGTGCAAAAATTCCATCGAGCCGCTGGCGTCAATGTACCTGGTTTGCAGCAGTGCGCCGTTGTTGGTCAAAGCGCCCTCGACTCTCAAGTTATGGCTGGTCTGCAAAGTCAGTGTAGCGTGAGCGTCAACAGTCAGATTGTTAACGCGGCCGTACGATGCGTCGGTGTAGCTACCCATGTTTGGCATATTGGTCACGCCTGCCGGGATTTGAACGTCATCCAACTGGCCGGGGACGATCCCGCCTTCCCAGTTGCCGCCCACGGCCCAGCTCGTATCGGTTGCGCCGTTCCAGCTCCAGGTGTTGGGCGATTCGTAAATGGTAACGTCGTCCAACACTAAATCATACATATTGGCGTCGCTGTAACCGTGGAAACCCAGGTAGTAAACGCCGGTAGTTGCGGGGGTAAACGTGGCGATGCCTTCTTCCATCGTGATGTGGTTGAAATCAACATCATCGAAAATCGGGCCGTTGGTCATGCTGGCCGAGTCATTGCTCGAACCCCAATAGAGTTCCATACTCTCCGGATAGGTAGCGCTGCGAGCTTTGTAGAAAAAGCGCACGCCGTAAGTCACGCCGCCCGTCAGTTGCAATGGCGGGGTGAACAGCCAGTCGTCCATGGCTAACGATCCATTGTAGGTAACGTAAGCCGCGTTGCCTGCCGCGCCGCGCCGGTATGTTGTGTACGTAGACCAATAGGCGCTATCCGCATTGGTGTTTTCTCGCGTCCACCCGCCTGGCAGCGCTGGAGTAGTCACGCTGTCGAAGTTCTGTGAGTAGGGGAAGCTGGTGATCGTCGGGTCGGCCTCGGTGGTGAAGGACCAGATTGGGCAGCCGGAGGCGTCGCCTGAAGCGTTCTTGGGGATGATTTGCCAGTAGTAGGGTGTGTTGTAAGCCATCGTCCCCGGATCGTAGGGGCTGGCGGCCTGGTTGACCGCGAACCCTGGGGGAGTAGAGGTTCCAAAGTACACATCGTAGCTGGTGGGTGCGCCGCCAGTTCCGGCCGCGCTCCAACTCAGGTCCGCGTTACGTAACACACTGGTTGCGCCATCCGCCGGCGCGCCAATCACGGCGCAGTCGGGCGGGCCGACAGGAGCTTCGCGCACCTGCACGTTGTCTACGAACAGGTCGTTGTCGGCGTTGCTGACGGTTGATTCGCCATAGAAGCCGAACTTCACGACACCTGTGTAGCTGGACAGGTTGATAGTAATATGATCGCCAGCGCCGTTCGAGATGGGTGTGGTGCTATCCCACTGGCGCAAGGTGTTGACGCTGGTCCAGGTCGCACCGCCATCGGTCGAGATCACCACGGCGAACTTGTCGTCCACACCGAGCGTAGCCGATCCAGTGCCGTTGTAGACTGTCAGCGCCAGGTCGAATTCGAGCTGGTAGTTGCCGCTCGCGCCCAGGTTGACCGGGGGTGTGAAGAGCCATTCCCGGCGGGATGTGCCGTAGATATTGATCGCCGCGCTGCCCGTGCTTCCCACGTTGGCAAAGCCATCTGCATACCAGGCCGAGGTTGTGCCTGCCAGCGTTGTTGGGTTTGCCAGCAATCCAGTGGATTCGCTCCAGTTCGTGGGCAGGTAGGTAGTGAGAGGCTCCAACCACGGTGGTGTGATGGTCGGGTCGGCTTCGGTGGTGAACGACCAGATCGAGCAGCCGGTGGCGCTGCCGGACGCATTCCGTGGAATGATCTGCCAGTAGTGAGTGGTGCTATAAGCCATCATTCCAGCGGGATCATAGGATGTGCCAGCCTGGTTGACTACGAACGATGGCGGGGTTGACGTGCCGAAGTACACATCGTAACTGGTGGGTGTGCCCCCGCTGCCGGCTGACCAGTTCAGCGTGGCGCTGGCAGCGACATTCGTCGCTGCATCCGCCGGGCTAACGATGGTTGCGCATCCGGGAGCGCCAGAGGGCGGATTGAAGGTATAGGTTTTGCCGGAGGTCAGGTTTGTCGCCGCGTTGATACTGTTATTCGCGGTGGTGGTACTGAATGTGTCTGCTGTACCGGCTGCAGGCGTCACGCTGATAAAGTGCCCGCTGCCGCCAGTTGCATCATTAACGCCAATCGAGGCGGTTGGGGAGCCTGCTGGAGCATTCATTGTCCCATAAACAAACTCGATAACGTTGGATGTCTCGTAAAGTTTGATCTGGAAATTCTGCTGTGTTCCACCGCTTCCATACCATCGAATATTCTTCCATTGCACAGTAAAAACTTGGTTAGGGGTAACGCCTGAGGTGCTGTATTGAATATCGCTGGATGCATCATCATACAAGTCGTCCCACAAGGCGGCCAGGATGGGCTTTATGGTTGTGCTTGCCATACTATTACTATACCCACTGCTCGTATAGGATTGGCCCATTTCAAGCCAGCCATTCGTGCTGATACGGCCTGTTGTGTAATTGACGCCATCATAATTAAAAGTGAATGGCAGCGTAATGTTTTGGCCGCCATCGTCGCCAGTAGCGGTACTAACAGTACCAACAATTTCTACGTAAGCCCCAGCCGACGAAGTGAAGGTGTAACCACTGACTGACTCGATCCCACCAAATGCCGGCTGAGCGGCGGCCGCAGCGCAGTCTTGCCGCTCGGTGAGTATGGTCAATCGGTTGTATTCGGCCTCGCTCAGGCCATCGGCCTTCTTTTCGATCAGGATTTGAAGCTCTGCTGATTCTTCGACAGTCAGCGGTGTGCAATCGGCCGCTTCCTGGGCGTGTACTGTGCCCATCCCTATTGGTGCGGCCATCAGCCCCAGCAACAGCGCCAGGACGACCATGAAATTGAGAATTCGAGAGCTTGAATTCATTTGAGAGACTCCTTAGATAGAAAGTATGGTTTGGTCTCGGGATTACACTCGAAACCAGCGATGTGGATGTTGATGGTGTGGTCGCTCGAAATCCGCCCTTCGTATACTGTGTAAAATTGTCCTAAAAGGAAAAAGCAGAACAGTGATAGGATAAATGACGTTTTACCCGCTCCAACCGCGCTTCCCTGGCCCCCAGTTTGGCCTGCGCTCCATGTGTTGATCGAATCGGGTAATCAATCCGTATGACTCCTTTCGTTCGAATGAATTGCATCCAAAGTATAACTATAGTCGCATGATAGTTTGTTTGGGTTCAATACTGATACTGACATAAGGCTCTCCCGCCGTCGGCGGGAGAGCCCGAAACAATTACACAAAAACCGGTTGTCGAGTTGTGTACTATAATTATGACGGAAATTGACATAAACCCCGCCTATCATCAGGACACAACATGACCAAACCTGCCAGCCGCCTCATCACGTTGATCATGCTCTTGCAGCGACAGCCCAACCAGAAGGCCGCCGACCTGGCCGCCGAGCTGGATGTCTCGGTGCGCACGCTGCACCGCTACTTCGAGATGCTCGACGAAATGGGCATCCCGATCTATTCGGAGCGTGGCCCGTATGGCGGATTCTCATTGGTGAGAGGCTACAAGATGCCGCCGTTGGTGCTCGATCCCGAAGAAGCCGTCGCCGTCGCACTGGGAACCGGCATGGTCGAGGAGTTGTGGGGGCAGCTCTACCGCGACCCGGCGCGCGGCGCGCTTGCCAAGCTGGAAAACGTGCTGCCCGACGAACAGCGCCAGGAAGTCGCCTGGGCGCGGCGCTCGCTGATCGCCACCGGGATGCATCGCTCCGATCTGGATGCCCTCGCCCCCACTCTCGAAAAACTGCGCCGCGCCGTGCGCGAGCATCGCCGGGCGAATATCCACTACCGCAGCAGCAATAACCCGCACCCCGAGCCGCGTGATATTGACCCCTACGCCCTCGTCCACCGCTGGGGCTGGTGGTACACCATCGGCTACTGCCATCTGCGGCAGGAGATGCGCTCCTTTCGGGTAGACCGGATGGACTCCGTCAATCTGACCGCCCAGGTCTTTCAGATCCCGCCGGAGTTCGACATCCAGACTTATCTGGCAGAGGAGTGGAAAGCCCAGCCGCAGATTCGAGTCCGCTTGCGGTTCACTCCCCAGGGAGCGCACATCGCTCAATATAACCGGGCTTATTGGGAGACGATGGAAGAGCAGCCCGATGGCGGCATACTGGCTGCGATGGTTGTCCCCGACCTCAACTGGGCCGCCAGCACCGTGATGGCCTACGGCCCGTGGGTGACCGTATTGGAGCCAGAGCCGCTGCGCCAGATGGTCGCCGAATGGGCGCAGGCGATTGCACAGCAATACCTAACCGAAGGATAGAATTATGCTCAAAATTGACCATCGCAAGGCCCTCAAACACCTCTACTACCCCTCATCCAAAATCCCCGCCCTGGTAGACGTGCCGCCGATGAACTTCCTCATGCTGGATGGGCGCGGCAAGCCGGATGGCAGCGCCTTCCAGCAAGCCGCCAGCACGCTCTACCCGTTGGCTTATACCCTCAAGTTCATGGTGCGCGCCGAATGCGATATGGATTATCACGTTATGCCGATGGAAGTGCGCTGGCGCGTCAACCGGGAGAAGAAGGAATTCGGCTGGACGATGATGTTGATGCAGCCTGAGGAGGTCACCGCCGAACGGGTCGCCGCAGCCCGCCAGCGGGTGCTGCCCAAAGTGGATGCCGCAGCCCTGGAGCGGGTACGCTTCGAGTTGTTCACCGAGGGGATATGCGTGCAATTCCTGCACATCGGCCCCTACGAGGGGATGGACGCTGCCCTGGAACGGATGATAGTTCTTGCCGAATCCCAAGGCTACACCGTCCCCTTCCGCAACGCCCACGACATCTACTTGAACGATGCACGCAAGACGAAACCCGAAAACCTGAAAGCCGTCATGCGTCTGGCGGTTATTCCAAAAACATGACAGGTCTGCCCTCACCAAATTTCAAGAAAGGCATCGCGCTATGAAGAAAAAGATCATCTGGATTGTGCTGGGTATCATCGTCGCTGGAATCGTCTTTGCCGTGCTCGGATTTTGGTATTTGAGTTTGCAGCCGCTCTACCAGCCGGGGATGGTCAGCGAGGGCAAAAACCTGCGCGCCCCGCTCACCCCGCCTGCTCAAACCGGCGGCCCTGATTTCTGGCAGGTGGAAGCCGACATCAGCCTGTATCACTTTGCCTACGGTGAGGGCCGCAACGTGCTCGTCATCCACGGCGGACCGGGCGTCCCATTTCTCCAGCCGATGAGCGGCCTGGAGCCGCTGTCTGGGGATTATCGCTTTCACTACTACGACCAGCGCGGCTGCGGCAAATCCACGCGCCCGTTCGACCGCTTCGAGTCGAACAATATGTACGCCAATATGACCAGCCTCGACCAAACCCTCGGCCTCGGCGCGCAGATCGCCGACATCGAGCGCATCCGCCAGATTTTAGGCGACGAGAAACTGATCCTGATCGGCCACTCGTGGGGCGGGTTCCTGGCCTCGCTCTACGCCGCCGAATTCCCCGAGCACGTCGAAGCGCTGATCCTGGTCTCG
>DYIZ01000120.1 GCA_020723385.1 Candidatus Aquidulcis sp. | reverse complement strand
AATTGCGGATAAAGAACATCCGTGTGCTTTTTCTGCACAGATCGCATGGGTTAGGTACTTATTGGGAGGGGGCTTTTCCCGATGATTCCCATCGCTTTCATGGGAAAAATCCATCAAACCTGCCAGTCGGGTATCATCTATGGGTTGAGCACGAATAAGAAATTGCCATTATGCTTTTAAACCCCAAAAACGAACTGATCCATCATCGCTGCCAGACGCGATCAACCTGCCAGCGGGGTCAAATGCCAGACAAATAATGCCTCCAGTATGAGATTTGAGTATGTTGCGCCGCTCGCCATCAAGGGACCATACATAAACTGAGCTTTCCTCCCTGCTTGTGCCAGCGATGACAATTTCTCCATTTGGGCTGAATGTAATTGACAGAATTCGGCTATAAGTATCAATGCTTAGGTTATACCGAACTTGACCATAGCTTAGTTCACTTATAATAACTGCCCTCTGCCATTCTACCGAGCCATCTACAGCAAATACCTGGGCTTTTTCACTGTATGCAAAACTAAGAAGCCCCATTCCTCTCAAATCGAGCGACTGGATTAGACTTTTTGTACTGACATCCCACACTTGCAAATACCCGTAATCAGTGGTTATCAAGTATTTGCTATCATCGCGAAAGTATATATGAGTTTCTCCTCCACAAAATTCGCATTCAAAAACACCCGCAAATCGCCCTGTAACTGCCTCCCAAGCGGTCATACCATCCCCAAAATTACCAGATGCAATCAGTAAACCATTCGGGCTAAATGCCACACTATAAACCCAGGTTTGGGATGGTTCGAGTGTTTTTATTAGTTGTCCGGTTTTCACTTCCCATATTCGTACTGAGCTATCGCCCCAATAACCTCCCCCTGTGACTAATACTTTACTATTTGGACTAAAGGCTACACTCGTGACTGTGCCAGGATAAGCCTCGAACTCAATCAGCAATTTGCGGTTTGGCATATCCCATATTTGGATAATTCCATCGTCACTGCCCAAAGCAAGTAATGTCCCATCAAAATTGAAGGCGACGCTGTTTACGCTTCTAATGTTATCCGAAAAGGTTTCCTTCAATCCCCACTCAGTCGTATCATAAATTCTGATACTTGCGTCTGCACTTACCGATGCCAATGATTCGCCATCTGGGCTAAATGCCAAATTCGAAATTGCTCGTCTCGCATCTGTAAATGTATAAAGGATATCTCCGCTCGATATGTCCCATACTCTGACTGCGCTTTCTTCAGCATCTTCCTCCGACGAAAGAGTTTGTCCATTGTAGCTATAAGCGTGCGATCTCGTGCCTCCACCCGAAGCAAGTTTCGTGCCATCAGGACAGAATGCCAGGCTCAGAACTTCGCGTGAATGGCCTTCGAAAGTGTGAATTATCTGCCCGGTGCTTATTTCCCAAAGTGTGACATTCCCTTTAAGGCAATACCCTCCACCTGGGCTTTCGGCCTCAGCGCAACTGCCTGCTGCTAACATATTCCCGTCAGGGCTAAAGGCAATGGCATGAATTGGTTTCTCATTTGCCTTATAGAAGATGCGATACTGACCAGTTCTCACATTCCATAAAAGGGTAAACCCATCATCGCTGCTTGAAGCTACGTGGAGACCATCAGGGTGGAATGCAATATCAGTGATAATTCCTCGATGACCTGTGAAGGAAGAAATAGGTTTACCTGTTTTTACATCCCATAAACTTAATTCTCCTTGAGAGCACATTTTCCAATCGTCGAGCCACCCACAACCAGTTGAGGCCAATATCGTACCATCTGGGCTAAAAGCTACGCCGCTTACAATGCTCTTGTGTGCTTCTATGGCAGAAAGTATTTTCCCAGTAGCCGCATCGATGATAAATATCTTTCCAGCAACACATTCACCGGCATCGGTGATATATTGGCTGCAACTACCTGCGGCTATCATTTTCCCATCTGTGCTAATTGCAATGCTATATATCCACGCTCCTGTATCAATATACTTTTCGAGATCAAAGGTTCGAGCATTGTACAAGAAAACGCCAATTGAACTGGCGGCCACTAATTGATTGCTATCCGGCGACCATACCAGATCATTTACTGAGCCATTTCCAAATCTGGCGAGTTCTACTAAATTTGATGCATTTTCTTCAGATATAACAGGGATATCTGGCGTTGGCGTTAAGGTAGTTGTTGGGGTTGAAGCCTGCGTGGAAGTAGGAGTTACCGAAACAGTTGAAGAAGGCGTAGGTGATGGTCTATGGGTAAGGGTTATCTGGGGTGTAAATGACGTTGTGGGGAAAATAGAAGCAAGAATAGCATTCTCTGTTGGGGGTGAGTCGCTACAACATGTTAGTAGGATTACCAGAAGATTGACCCAGGCAACCAGAATGCATTTTTGAAAAATCTTGTTTTGAGATTTCAATTTTTTGATTATATTCCACATGGGTGATTCCCCAGCCAATTATCAACGTGAGCCATTTCGCACACTTGTTATCATCTTACTTACATTTTGTGCCGGTCCACATCCTCGACAAATTTCCACTACCGCTTACTTCACCGGCGGAAACGCCCCCGCATCCACCGGTGAAATCGTCTCGTTGCCGCCCGCTACCGGTTGGAGCGACAAGCTCCAGGCGGTGTATTGGGTGGGTGTGGTAGAAAAGGCAAATTCGCTGTCGAAGCGGGCATAGGTGGGAGAAACCGTGAAGCGCTGTTCCTCGCCATCCCAACCATCCCCGGTTGTTATAAAAATTCGATACACACCATCGGGGATGCGGGCGAGGGTAAACTTAGCGCCCGCCCGCACGTAGAATGCCGCGACAACCTGTTCGGTCGGGTTGACCAGCATGACCACCCCATCGGCTGTGCCGCCATTAGCCACCGTTATTTGGCCGAGACCGAAATCCCTGCGCTCGTCAACCAGCAGCGTGCCATTGAGCGGGCGGAACGTGCCATGCGGTAGCACGTCGCAGGCTGCGTCGAGCTGGATGAACTCCGGGTCGCCGCTCACCCAGCCTTCGGCCCCGTCGGGCGTGACGACTTTGAGCCAGGCGCAATCGGTATACTCGCCAACGACGCGCAACACATCCCCTTTCTTCAACACAACCACGATCGCGAAATCAGTGCCCGGCCCATCACGGAAGTTCAGCGAATTGGACAGGATCGTTCCATTCACGACCGGCACCAGCGTCGGGGAGGGAACCGGCGTCTCAGTGGGAATCGGTGTAGCCGTGAGAGTCACGGTGGGTGTGAGTGTAATGGTAGCAGTTGGCGTGGGGGGCTGCGGATTGGCCGTCAGCGTGGCGTAGATTTCCGCCGCCACCTCCGTCCGCAGCGAATTCATTTGTGCTTTCGATGGCGAGCAAGCCGTCAGGATAACGAGCAGACCGAGCAGGATGAGTGGTTTTTGCATGGCAACGATAGACCCTCTGAATTGATGATCAGCAGATGAATATTCCACGATCCAAGACGACGAAGCGGCTGCAAAGCAACCATCGTCCCCGATGTCACTGGATTTTCATCCAGCTTGAGCAAGAATTTTACTTACCGATTATAGCAAAAGAGACGCGGAGACCACACAAAACTCAGTGTTCTCCGCGTCTCTGCGTTGAATTCTTTGGTGACACCTATGGCAAGAAATCCCAGGGATTCACCTTGCCGTAAGAGTCGTTGATCATCTCGAAGTGCAGGTGCGGCCCGGAAGAGTTGCCGGTGCTGCCTAATCCGCCGATCACGTCGCCCTGGTACACGCTCTGCCCGCAGCCGACATTGTATGTGCTTAAGTGCGCATACAGCGTTTGCCAGCCGCCGCCATGATCAATTACTACCACGTTCCCATACCCCCAGTTATTCCAACCGGCATACACGATCACCCCATTGTCGGCGGCATAGATCGCATCACCCAGGCTGCCGCCAATGTCAATACCCCGGTGATTTGTCGCCGGCGAATAATCGTACCCAGAGAGCCAATGATTGTTGGTTGGCCAGATGAACGATCCAGTTCCGATGGCTCCGTCTACGATCGTGCCGCACGCCCCGGGCCCAAAGATTTTCGCTACCGCCGGATTTTGACGCGTCAGCCCCAAGGGGGCGCTCCAGGTGACGAAGGCGCGCTCCCCGCCGGGGACAACCAGCATCGTATCGGCTGCGATCTTCGGATTCGCCCAATCGCCCAGCGTGTTCAGATCGAGATTGTTGCCCGGCCAACCGATGATATCTTCGGGCTTTACGTCATACCCGCTGGCAACGCCATTCAATCCCTCGCCCGCCGACCATTTGTGGTAGACGCCGTCAACCGGCAGGATATTCAACACCTGGCCGGGTTGCAGCCGGTGCGGATCATCAGCCAGTGTGTAGAGATTGCCCCATAAGATCGTCTCGGGTTTCAAACCAAATTTCTCGGAAATCCCGAAGATCGTATCACCCGTGACGACTGTATAAGTGATGACCTCGGTACGGGGGCGGCTGGGGATGGTGGTGTGCAGCATCGCCATGCGCGGGATGCCGGTATCGAACGACAAGGCTGCTCCCGTCAAAGGAAGCAGCTCTGGGACGGCAACCATCGCATCGTTTTCCTCGGGGGCTGTCGTAGGCAGTAAGACCGCCTGGGCCGCGCCGGGAGAGTTGTCCGGCTCTTTCCGGGCAGCCAGGAATCCCCGCAGCACCCACACCGCGATCAACACCACTGCAATTGCCACGAGCAGCGTACCGGCGCGAAAAACGGTCTCGCCCACACCTGCTTGCGAGAGCCGTTCCCAAAGCTGCAATATTCGGTTTTCTTTTGGCTCCTCCCCCGGATTTGCGCTTTGCTCTGGCTCATCTATACTGTCTGAGCCATCCCCCTCAGCGCCAGGAAACTCGTCGAGGAATCGATCAGTAGACATGTGTTATCTCCAAATTCGCTCCGAATTCATCATAACACGGGCGAAACAAAAGGTCAAGCAGACTTGATTTACGGCGCGTTCAGATAATCTGCCGCTTCCTGCGCTGCCATCAGGGGATCGCTCTGCTGTTTGAGCACCTGCACCACAGCTTGTTGCAGCGGCGGCCCAAGGCTTGCCAAGACATCGGCCGAGGGATACAGATGAGCTGAAAGCACCAACTGATCTACTAATGTGCGCAGATTTGGATCATGCCAGGCAGCCAATGCGCTTGCCCGCGGCGGCAGATAACCCGCCGCAGCCGTCCATTCTGCCAGATAGGCGCTGCCGGTCAAGAATTGGGCCAATTGCGCGCCCAGGGCCTGGCGCTCGGGCGCCGGGTTGGAAAGCGCCCACACCCAGCCTGATGCCAATGAGTAAGGCGATCCGTCTGCCGTTGGGAGCAATGCTGCGGCGATATCCGGCAGCTCGCCGGCCTGACTCAGGTAGCGCGATGCCCAGGTCACCGCCAGGTTAGCTTTTCCCTCAGTGTATAGCTCCCAAATCTGTTCATCGCTATCGTATTGCGTTAACCAATACGGCATCAAGCCGGTCTGTTCAGCCTGCTGGTAATAGGTCAACACCTGAGTTAGCGTGGCAACATCCAGCACCGGGCGTCCTTGCTCGTCCGAGATTATCCCACCCTCGGATTGATATAACGCCAGTGTTACTAATGAACGCGATTCGGAGGCCGGGAATGCCAGGGTTTGGGTGAGGGTGAGCGTCGTCGCCCAATCGTGCGGGGCATCTCCCACCGCCGACGGGCGGTAGACCATCATCAGGGCATCACCGGCAAACGGCAGCCCAAAGGTGCTGGTCTCCAGCCGGGCCAGTTGGAGAGCGTAATCATACCAATCCTCGTTTTCGAGTGGGACGGCCAGATCGTGATAGGGGTACAGGAGACCTTTGAGGGCTGCGGCTTCCAGGGTGGAGCGCGGCAGGGCGACTAAATCGGGCAAAGACAGCGGCGCAGCAGCGTTGGCTGCTGAAAGCGAATCCAGCATCCCGCCAATACCCTCCAGCGCTTTGACACGCACCTCGATTTTAAGGCCTGGATGTAACGCCTCGAATTGGTTGAGACGGGATTGGAGAAGTTTTGCCGCCCGGCTGCTGCCCATGGGGTCGAACTGGGGTGGGAGCCATATCCGCAGCGTTGTTGGCTCACCTGGGGGACGCGGCGTCTGGATGGCGGCTGTCTCCACCGGGCCAGGCGTGACGCTCCCCCGGGTGGCCGTTGCCTCCGGGGGAGTTCCTGTCACTGGCGGAGACCCGGTCGCATCCGGTTGTGGTAAGCCCCCACACCCCGCCAGGAACAGCAGCATTATGGCCAGGGCAGGCCGAAAGAATTTCATGTCACAGGTCAACTGGCTGACTGAGCAGTTGCACCATCAAGCGGACGGCGTTTTCCACATCGTCGAAATCTACCATTTCGGAGGGCGAGTGCACATAGCGGCACGGGATGGACAGGCAGCCCGCCGGGACGCCGGCGCGGGTGAGCTGGATGGCGCGCGCATCAGTGCCGCCGCGCTCCAGGATTTCGAGCTGGTAGGGAATCTTCGCCGCATCAGCGCCGCGTATCATCCAATCCACGATGCGCGGGTCGGCCAACATACCGGCGTCACGCACTTTGATGGCGGGGCCTTTACCAAGCGACACATCCATCGGGGCGCATTTGGGCGTATCGCCGGCGCCGGTCACATCCACTGCCAAACCCAAATCCGGGTCCACGCCAAATGCAGCCGTGGTCGCGCCGCGCACGCCGACTTCTTCTTGGACGCTGAATACAAAATAGATATTGTGCGGCGTCTGGCCAAGCTGACGGAGCGTCTCGATCAGAACAGCCGCGCCGATGCGATCATCCAGCGACTTGGCGATGATGCGCTTGCCCAGATCGAGGAAAGGACGCTCGAAAGCGGCCACATCCCCCACCCGCAGGGGGCATTGCTCCCGTGTGGTTGCGCCGATGTCAATGAACAACTGCTCGAAGGTGGGGAGTTTCGTTTGATCTTCGACGCGCTCCATGCCAATAACGCCCGCCTTCCCATTGAGGAAACGCACGCGCCCGCCAAGCAGGGTGTGCGGGCGCACGCCGCCCAGGGTAGTGAAGCGGACAAAACCGTTATCGTCCACGTGCGTGACCATCAAGCCGATCTCGTCCATGTGAGCGGCCAGCATGATTTTCTTGCCGTTCGGATTGCCTTTGCGGGCAATCAGGTTGCCGAGTGCGTCTACGCGGACTTCGTCGGCGAGCGGCGCGACTTCGGCGCGGATGACTTCACGAATGGCGGCTTCGTAGCCAGATGGGGAGAATGTTTCGACGAGCTTTTGAATGAGTGTTTTCATGGGTTATTGTGGGTTGAAGGTGGCAAGTTGAAGGTTGAAGGGTCAGCGCGGGTTAGCCAGCAGTTCTGGGGTCAGCCGCGACAGGGAGGCGTGTACCAACGCGGCCGTGTTTTGCCAGTCAGAAAGGCGAACAACCGACACGGCGGTATGGTGATAGCGTCCCGGAACAGAAATGGACAGGCTGGGGATACCCGCGCGCTGGCGGTGAATGGCTCCGGCGTCAGTGCCGCCGCCTCCCGGTTGGCGAAGCTGGTAAGGGATGCCAAGCGATTCGGCGATTTCAACCACGTGTCGTACCAGGCGCGGATCGGACAATGTGCCTGCATCGGCCACATAGATCGCGGGGCCGGCGTCCAGGCGGGAGTTGTATGCCTCATTGGGGGTGTCGTCCCAGGCAGGCAGGTCCCGGGCAGGCGTCGAGTCGAGCGCAAAAGCCAGATCGGGGTCGAAAGCAAATGCCGATACCCTGGCCCCGCGTGAGCCGATCTCCTCCTGAACGCTGAACACCGCCAGGAGGTCTATGTTAGGGGGAGAATTCTTGACCAGCTCGATCAGAGTAGTCACACCCAGCCGGTCATCGAGCGCTTTGGCGAATAAGGAAATCCCCACCCGGCTGAATGTGGTGGCGAAAGCGGCACGGTCGCCCACCTTCACTTTTCCGCCCTCCGGGCCGACATCCATGCGCAGTGTATCGAGGGTGATTGTGTTTTGGCGTTCCTGAGCGTCGGTGAGATGAATGGGCTTAGCCCCGATCACACCAGCGATATGCTCCCGGCCAATCCAAACCGGCTTGCCTGCCATTTGGCGCAGGTCAATACCGCCGACTGTGTCGAAACGATAGATGCCGTCACCCTCATCCTGGGTGATCATGAAACCCACTTCGTCCATGTGGGCCGAGATCATCACCCGCAGGCGGTTTTCCCCGGTTCCGCGCTTGGTGACGAGCACATCACCCAGGGCATCCACTTTTACCTCGTCGGCGTGGGGCTTGACCTGTTCGAGAACGATCTTGCGCACTTCGCCCTCATCGCCAGAGACGGCGACGGCGTTGCACAGGCGCTCCAACAGTTTGATCTGCGATCCCCCGATGAGATTGGTAAGTTTTGTTTTTGGCATAGGTGCGCTTATTCGTCCCAACTCAAATTATCTAAGAAAGCTGTATCCAGGCTGGCTGCAAACTCGGCCAGGAGCCGCCCGGCGCGGGTCACATCTTTCATCGAGACCATCTCGACCGGGGTGTGCATATAGCGCAAGGGGATGCCGATCACAAAGCTGGGGATTCCCTCGGCAATAACCTGCATGGCAAATGCATCGGTGCCCGAATGGCGCGGAATAACTTCCATCGAGTATGGAATTTCGAGCTTCTTGGCCAGATCCTCGAAAGCCCGGTAGATCCCCGGATGAACATTCGGCCCCCAGCCCAGGGTGATGCCCTTACCCAGCGGGTAAGTTTTGTGCGACGGGCTGCCGGGGCTTGCCGCGAAGGTCACATCCAAGGCGATTGCCAGAGAAGGGCGCAATTGGAAGGCCGAAGTCAGCGCGCCGCCCAGGGTTTCTTCTTCCTGCGTCGTCGCAACTGCCCAAACATCCCAGGCAAGGGGACGGTTCTGCAAAAGCTCCAGGCAATGGGTCAGCGCCGTCACCGACACCCGGTTATCGAGCGTGTGCCCGGCGATTGCCCCGCCCGCCATTTCTAGTGGGGATTGGGCATAGGATACCAGGTCACCGATGCGCACCAGCCGTTCGAGCTGGCGGGCCGGGCGTCCGGTATCCACAAGCAGATGTTCCAGCGGAATGGGGCGGTCAGCGTACTTTTCAGGGAGCTGACGATCTGGGGGTTGCACCACCACACCGGGCAAGTCTTCACGCCCATGGACAGTGACCCGCTGGCCGGGGAGGATCCGCGAGTCGATTCCGCCCACCTGGGTGATGTGTAGAAACTCGCCGTTGATGCTTTTGACCATCAGGCCAATGGCATCCATGTGGGCGGCAATCATCAGGCTCGGGCGCGGCGAGGCGGCCGAGCCGCGCCGTAAACCGTGCAAGCTGCCTAACCGGCTGACGTGCATCTCGTCGGTGAGTGGCTGCCAGACCGGTTCGATGATGGCGCGGATGGCGCTTTCGTGGCCCGACAGGCCAGGCGCGGTTATCATTTGTTTCAGGAAATTCTGTAGATCTATCATGCGGTGAATTCAGACCTCAGGGGGTAGGGGTTTCCGTCGCGGTAGGCGATGGGGTTTCGGTAGCCGTGGGAGACGGCGTTTCGGTGGCCGTCGGCGTGAGTGTATCTGTCGGCGGCAGGGTGGCAGTAGACGTGGCCGTTGGCGTCGGTGAGGCCGTGGGCGAGGGCACGAGAGTAAAGGTCGGCGAGGGGGTCGGGGTGAACGTCGAAGTCACCGGCTGGAAAGGCGTGGGCGATATGGTAGATGTGACAACTTGCGTACCTGTGGAGGTAGCCGTTGGCGTCGGTGAGTTTGTGGAGGTCGGCGAGGCGGTGCTCGTGGCTGTAGGCGTCGCGCTGGGCGGCGGCGTTCCGGTGTAGGGCGTGGGTGTTAGTGTAAACGATGGCGTCAATGTTGGGGAAGGGGTGAACGTCACCGATGCGGTTCGGGTTATGGTGGGAGAAGGATTGTTGGCCGATCGGCCATGCATCGCAATCACAACCACCCCAGTGCAATAACAAACCGATGATAGCAGGATGGCAAAGATTGATATATAACGGATGCGCAGGCGCTGGACAGAAACGGCAGGCATGTGAGCGTTCTCGGCCTGATGATAACACCTCACTGCGAGAGTGGCAAGCCCTGGAAAATGTGGTAAAACTATCCCATGCACTGGATATATCTCTCCCCTCATCTCGATGATATAGCTCTCTCTTGCGGCGGCCTGGTCTGGGAGCAAACCCAGGCTGGAGATCACGTGGAAATCTGGACGATCTGCGCCGGGGATCCGCCGGAGGGGGCGCTCTCGCCTTTCGCCGAGAGTTTGCACGCCCGCTGGGGTACAGATTCCCACGCGGCCGCCCACCGCCGCGCCGAGGATATCGAGTCGTGCCGGGTGATGGGCGCGGTATGGCGGCATGACAATCTTCTCGATTGCATTTACCGCGTGAATGGCGCAGGCCAGCATTTATATGCGTCCGAACAGGCGCTATTCGATCCGGTACATCCGGAAGAAGCCGGGGTGGTCGCCAGCCTGGCGCAGAAAATCGCACAAGCTCCAGGCCGGGCGCGGATTGTTTGCCCGTTGGCGCTGGTTGGGCATGTGGATCACCGCCTGACGCGCGCCGCAGCAGAACAATCGTGCCGCCGTCTGTGGTATTACGCCGACTATCCCTACGTGCTGCACTCCGGCGACCCCAGCCGGCAATTACGCCAGTTGAGGTGGCGGCGCTCACGCTTCCCTATTTCGGGAAGCGGGTTGTTGAAGTGGATGGCGGCAGTGGCGGCGCATGGCTCGCAAATCAGCACGTTCTGGCCCGACCTGGGAGCGATGGAAACCGCAATCCAGGATTACTGCCGGCAAATGAGTGGTGTTGCACTGTGGCGGGGAAACTATCGGCCGTAAACTTATGGCCGCTTCGCAGCCTTGTGGATAATTCTGAAATCGAGGATGGTTCGCGCGAAGTGCGAACCATCCTCGATTTCAGATCTCCTCGCGGCGGATAAATCCGCTTGACAAAAATAGTAACTTGTATTATATTTATTTTAGTAAATACTAACTTGTAGAGTAATATATCCGATGTCTGTTCGCAACGCCATTCTTGGTTTGCTCGATCAACACCCACGCCACGGGTACGAGTTGCGCGCCGCCTTCGAGTCGCTGGTCGGCGGCGAAGACCTGTGGGACGTGAAACCGGCCCAGATTTACACCACGCTGGCGCGGCTGGAAGAATGCGGGTTGGTGCAAACCACTTCTGACCTGGGCGAAGGCGACGAACCCGGCCGCCGTATCTACGCCATTACCCCCGCCGGGCAGGCGGAACTCGCTGCATGGTATCAGACCGGTGTTGAAAACGGGCATCAGCGCGATGAATTTTTTATCAAATTGATGTTGAGTTTATCTACTGGCAATGCCAACCCCCGCCGGGTGATCCAGGCTCAACGAAGCAAGCTCTACCAGGATTTACACAGCATCACCACCCGCCGCGATCAATCCAACCCGAGGAGCGAGCTGGCTCAAATATTTCTGCTCGACAAAATGATCATGCACATCGAAGCTGACTTAAGGTGGCTCGATCTGGTCGAGGCCCGCCTGGACGAGGTGAAGCGCCAACCCGTACCAGAACCGGAAATCCGGCCACGTGGCCGGCCAAAGAAAAACGATGTAATGCGTAAAGCGTAATCCGTAAAGAACGCCTTACGTTTTACGGGTTACGTTTCAGCAACTCAATCTCGACAACCACAGGAGTTTTCTATGTCTATCATTTCCACCCAAAACCTGACCAAAATCTACGGCTCTGGCGATACCGCGGTGACCGCGCTCGACCACGTCAGCATAGAAGTGAACGCCGGCGAGTTTGTGGCCGTGATGGGCCCCTCCGGCTGCGGCAAATCTACCTTGCTGCATCTGCTCGGCGGGCTGGATTCGCCCTCGGATGGTGCAATCGCCATTGATGGCAAGCCTATCGCTAAAATGCCCGATAACGCGCTGACCGAATTGCGCCGGAGGAAGATCGGGTTCGTTTTCCAATTCTATAATCTGATCCCGGTGCTGAACGCCGTCGAAAACGCGGCGCTGCCGGTTACATTGGATGGCGTGAAACCTTCCGAGGCCAAGAAGCGCGCCATCGAGTGGCTGAATCGCTTCGGGCTGGGCGACCGCCTCAACAGCCGCCCTGACCAGCTCTCCGGTGGGCAGCAGCAACGCGTGGCGATCGCCCGCGCCCTGGTGGCCGAGCCGAACCTCATCCTGGCTGACGAACCCACCGGGAACCTCGACACGCGCGCTTCGGATGAAATCGCCGCCTTGCTGCGCAAGGTCTCGAAGGAATTCGGGCGGGCCGTGGTCATGGTCACTCACGATCCGCGCATCGCGGCGTATGCCGACCGCATCATCTTCCTGAAAGACGGCTCCATCGCTGATGAAACCATCTTGGAACCACAGAACGGGAAGAATGCCGCGATGGTAGCCGGAATGATGAAGGAGATCGGGGATTAACTTTCAGCAGTCAGCGTTCAGCTTTCAGCGATCAGCCAATCCATACTTTGATATGGTTTAACTTACGGCCTGCTGACCGCTGATTGCTGACCGCTGATCGCTTACCTCTGACCGCTTCCCCAAGGAGTAACTTATGAACCTGCAACTGACCCTCGCCTGGCGCTATTTGAACGGGCGCAAACTACGCACTTTTCTCACCACACTGGCTGTCGTCTTCGGCGTGCTGGTGCTGTTCGGCATGAATATCATTCTGCCGACGATGCTCGAAGCATTCCAGGTTAACATGATGGCCGCTTCCGGGATGGTGGATGTTACGATCACTCACCAATCGGGAGGCGCATTTTCTCCACAGGTGACAGATAAGCTTACCGGCATTGATGGTATTCATGCTGTATCTGCCTCACTGAACCGGACAATCAACTTGCCCGCTGATTTTGTGGACCACGACTCTGCCCGGTCAGATCGCATAACAGCCATTTCCCTGGTTGGCGTTGACCCCGAAGCCGTTCAATCGCTGCACGTTTACCTGATTCAGGAAGGGGGCCGCTTCCTGCAGGCTGGCGACGCCCAGGCGGTTGTGATATCACAATCCCTGGCCGACGCCTATAATGTCAAGCTGAACGACGGAATCACGCTCCCATCGGTCAACGGCAACGTAACGCTGACCGTTGTGGGCATCTTGCCGCCGCGCACCATCCCAGGCAACGAGGAAGTGCTCGTCACGCTCGACCAGGCCCTGTTGATGACCGGCCAAACCGATCAAATCAACACCATCGAGATCAATTTGAATACGACGGATGAAACGCGGCGGAATGAGATCGTCGCCGACATCGAGGCCGCCTTAGGCCCAGACTATAAAGCTGGCGCGTTGGAAGCCGGTTCGGAAATGTTCGCCGGCCTCAAAATGGGCCAGGCAGCCCTCAATATGTTCGGCGCGCTGGCGTTGTTCATGGGCGGTTTCATCATTTTCAACACATTCCGCACAGTCGTCTCCGAGCGGCGGCGCGATATCGGCATGTTACGCGCCCTGGGCGCGAGCCGCCGCACAATCGTCGGCATGATCCTGGCAGAAGGTTTGCTCCAGGGCGTGCTGGGTTCGGCTGCCGGATTGATCCTGGGCTACTTGTTTGGCGCCGTCATCATCGCCCTCGCGAAAGCGCCGCTCAACCTGTTCATCCACATAACAATGGGCGCGCCGGTCGTCTCGCCGATGCTGATTGCAACGGCCGTTCTGCTTGGCGTGGGCATAACGATCCTTTCCGGGCTGATACCGGCGGTGAATGCCAGCAGGGTTACGCCGATGGATGCGCTGCGTCCATCGGTGGCAGAAGTGGAATACAAACGGCGCACCGGTATCACTTTTATTGCCGGTCTTGCGCTGATTGGGCTGGCGATCCTGGCTTTGATCTCCAAAAACATGGGATTGGTCGGCCTGGGAGGCATCGTCTTTCTGATCGGGCTGATTCTGGTAGCCCCGGCGTTCCTGCGCCCGATTGCCTACGTCTTCGGTAAATTGACCGCATTGCTCTACGCCCGCCAGGGAACCGGGGAATTGGCCCAGGGAAACCTGACGCGCCAGCCCTCGCGGGTGGTCATCACAGCCAGCGCGACCATGATCGGCCTGGCGATTATCGTCGCCCTGGGGGGCATGACGACCAGCCTTTCCGGCATGATGGACACCCTTGTTCACAAAAGCCTGGGCAGCGACTATATGTTCATGCCGCCCTCTATCAGCGTTTGGTCCAGCAATGTCGGAGCCGGGCCAGACCTCGTCAGCCAATTGCAAACTGTCGAGGGCGTGGGCGACATCAGCACACTGCGTTTCGCGGCCGCCGCGATCAACGGCAGCCAGCCAGTGTCGTTGTTGGGAATCAATCCCGAGACCTACCCGCGTGTGAGCGGTTTGGAATTCCAGGAAGGTGATTCGTCAGCATATACTGCGCTGGCAGAGGGCCGTAACATGATCGTCAACGGCGCGTTTGTCATGATGACCAATGCCAAAGTGGGCGATTCAATCGAGTTTATCACGCCCAAAGGGCCGCAGAGCTACAAGATCGTTGCCATGGCCACCGATTTACTGGATGCCAAAGTAACCACCGCCTTCATCTCCCAGGCTAACCTGGCCGCCGATTTCGATAAAACGGATGATATCTTCATCCAAATGAATCTCCTGCCCGGCGTCGAGCTGGAAAGCGTTGACGCACAGATCAAGGCAATCGCCGCCGATTATCCGCAGTTCACCGTTATCGCGGGCAAGAGCTACATTGACCAGATGTTGACGCTGGTGAAAGTCATGTTCAGCGGGATGTACTTCATGCTCGCCTTCCTGGCGCTGCCTTCGCTGATTGCGATGCTCAACACCCTGGCGATCAGCGTCATCGAGCGCACGCGGGAGATCGGGATGCTGCGCGCCGTGGGCGCGACCCGCAAACAGGTAGGACGCATGATCACTGCTGAAGCGATCCTCCTCGCCTCGGTGGGGACCGCTTTCGGCATCCTCGCCGGGCTGTACCTGGGATATGTGATCATCGCGGCCATGAGTGAGTTGTTCCCCATAACCTACTCATTCCCAATCGGCGGCATCCTGGCGGGCATTGCCATCGGCCTGCTCTTCGGAGCGCTGGCAGCCATCATCCCGGCCCGGCAGGCTTCTCGGATGAACGTGGTCGAGGCGCTGCGATACGAGTAATGGTTTTATCTCCATAAAATGGTTGGGGGGTTGGGGCGGGCGAAGCCCGCCCCAACCATTTTCCCCCATGTTATTGGGTTTCGGCCGGAGGCTGTGCTATGGATTTAGCAATCGAAACTATGGGATTATCCAAATCCTACGGCCCGGTGCATGCCGTGGAAAATGTCAACTTGCGCGTCAGGAGAGGGGAAATCTACGGATTTCTTGGGCTGAATGGGGCAGGAAAAACCACCACGATTCGCGCCCTCCTGGGGATGATTCGCCCGACCGCCGGGTCGGTGAGGGTGCTGGGGCAGCCAGTTGGCCCCCATGGGCGCGGCCCCTGGCGGGATGTCGGCCATCTGGTCGAGTCTCCAACCGCTTATCCCGAGTTAACCGTGCGGGAGAATCTCGAAATCGCCCGCCGGCTGTATGGCATCGCCGATCGGAAGGCGACAACCCAAGTCGTCGAGCGTCTCGGGATCGCCCCTTACGTTGACCGAAAAGCCGGCACGCTTTCAACGGGCAATTTCCAGCGCCTGGGGCTGGCGCGCGCCCTGCTGCACGAGCCAGAGCTGCTCATCTTGGACGAGCCTGCCAATGGGCTGGACCCAGCCGGGGTCGTCGAGATTCGCGAACTTCTCGAAAATTTGGCCCGTGAGAAAGGCGTGACGGTCTTCATGTCCAGCCACATTCTCACGGAGGTAAACCGCCTCGCGACGCGTATCGGCATCATCCACAAAGGCCGTTTGATCGAGGAGCTTGATGCGGAGAAGCTGGATGAACTGCGGTCGCAGCGCCTGGAAATCAAAGTCCACGACCAGGCCGCAGCCCAGGCTGCCTTGGGGCAAGCCGGTTATGATGTCAAAGCCAGCAATGGGTCGCTATTCCTGAGCGGCGACCGAGCCATCTCCGCGCCCGACGAGATGGCAACTCTCCTCGTTCATGCGGGCGCGCCTCCCATCCGGCTGGTCGTGGTGCAGGAGGAGCTTGAAGCGCATTTCCTGCGCCTTACCGGAGAAAACGAATGAATATTTTTCTTTCCGCTTTATGGGCAGAAACGCTCAAAGCCCGCCGTTCGAAAGTGCTGTGGCTGACAATCGGCGCATCTTTGATTTTGCCTTTGATCGGTGGGTTATTCATGATCATCTTGAAAAATCCCGAGCAGGCGCGCAACATGGGTTTGATCAGCGTCAAATCTCAGCTTGTCGGTGGAACAGCCGATTGGCCTAATTATTTCGACATGCTATTACAATCCATAGCGATGGCCGGCAGCATTCTGTTCGCATTTATAATGGCCTGGGTCTTCGGTCGTGAGTTTTCCGACCACACTGCCAAAGAGCTGCTCGCCCTCCCGACCCCGCGCGTAGCGATCATCAGCGCGAAGTTTGTCCTGACTGCGGTCTGGATGTCAGGCCTGGCGTTGATGATCTTCGTCATCGGGCTGGGAGTAGGCGCTGCCGTGGATATTCCAGGCTGGTCGCTCGAATTGGCATGGTCATCTTTTGGAGCCTTGATGAGCGTAGCGCTGCTGATTTTCATGCTCATGCCGTTTGTGGCGCTGTTTGCCAGCGCCGGGCGCGGTTACCTGCCAGCCTTGGGCTGGGCATTATTCTCGTTCGTCATCGCCCAAATTCTTAGCCTGCTGGGTTGGGGCGATTGGATACCGTGGTCTGTGCCGGTAATGCGCAGCGGCATGTTTGGCCCGAGCAGCATCGAGCAGCTTGGGATGCACAGCTATATCTTGACTCTGGTTGCATTCACCCTCGGCGTCATCGCAACCCTGAGCTGGTGGCGCAGCGCTGATCAGGCAAAGTAATAGCAAAATGCTTTTAGGCCTACTACTATTTGATAAGGCATCCTGAGCGTAGTCGAAGGATGTTGATCGAGCCATACCCTGGAGATCGAAACCATGCCCCTTTACGTTCAAGAAACCGGCACATCCACTGCCCCAACCATCGTATTCCTCCACGGCGGCGGAGGCGGCGGGTGGATGTGGCAGCCGCAGGTGGAGGCGCTGAAAAGCGACTATCACCTGCTTGTTCCCGACCTGCCCGAACATTGCAACAGCGCCGCAGTCAAACCGTTCAGCATCGCCGACAGCGTCACACGCATCGTCGAGCTGATCCGCACACGGGCGCACGGCGGCAAGGCGCACGTGGTGGGTCTCTCGGAGGGCGCGCAGATCACGGTGGCGCTGCTGGCCGCGACCCCCGAAGTGGTGGATCACGCCATCATCAGCAGCGCGCTGGTGCGGCCGATACCCGGCATGACCTGGTTTGGCGCGGGCACATGGTCAGTCTCTTACCGCATGATCGTCCCGCTGAACCGGTACGATTGGTGGATTCGCCTCAACATGCAGTCCAACGGCATCCCCGTTCGCTTCCTCCCGGAGATGCGGCCAACCCTCAATTCGCTGACCCCCGAGGCTTTTGCCCACGTGATCGTCGAAAACCAGCGCTTCCGCCTGCCCGCCGGGTTGGAGCGTGTTGCTGCGCCAACGTTGGTGGTCGCAGGGCAGCGCGAGTATGGCGTGATGCGCCAGTCGGTGAAGGATGTCGCCGCTGCCATCCCTGGGGCGCGCGGCTGCCTGGTTTACCATACCCGGCAGTTGTCGCTCGCCGAAGAACACAATTGGAATATGAATGCGCCTGAGCTGTTCACACAAATGGTGCGGGCCTGGATCGAAAATAAACCATTATCCACTGAATTGCGGCCTTTGGGGTAAAATGGTCGGTAGAAAGGAGAATATCCCATGGATCAAATCCCACAATCTGCTGAACTCAATTCCAATGATAAGCTTTGGGCAGCGCTGAGTTGGCTCCCGGTTACTCCGCTTTGGCCGATCCTCGCCATCGTAGCGCTGCTGATGGAGGACAAGAAGACCCGGCCCTTCATCCGCTACAATGCAGTCGTTTCTATCGTCACCGGACTCATCCTCATCCCAATCACCATCGTGACCCTGGGATGCGGCGGTTTCCTCTATTTAGTCTTCTTCTATTGGGCTTATCAGGCTTACCAGGGCCAGCGCGTCAAAATCCCGGTCGTGTCGGATTGGGCGACGAAACAAGGCTGGGCGTAAATCTGCCCTCGCCAGAAACCCGCGCATCGAAATGGGCGGCCTGTCGAAAGGCCGCCCGTTTTGTTCGATTGCTCTCTTCTAAACACGAAGGGCAGGAAGTTCACACGAAGGACACAAAATCAAATCGAGAATTTTAAAAACCCCTTCGCGCCCTTCGAGATCCCTTCGTGCTCTTTGTGTTTAAAATGCCCCATCAGGCAAGCCTCATTCCGCAACGCGGGCACACTTTCCAGGCCGGTTCGAGCGCCGTCTGGCACTGCGGGCACTGCCCCGGCTGGCCTAGTTTCGCTCCGCAGTGCATACAGAAAGTCGCCATCGGGGAGGTGGTCAGCTTGCCGCAAGCGGGGCAGGCCGTGTTCCCGGCTGCATAGATGGGAACCGCCGGCTGCCAGGCCCTCGCCTCCTGAAAATTGATCCCGCGCATGTCTGGGCGCAAACGGCCAAAGGTCTCACTAGCCGCAAAATCCACCATCTTTTGGATGCGGCTGGTCATCATCGGGTGAGTGCCATCCATCTCGCCCAGCGTCCCCAACAGGTTGCCGCGCGACTCCCTGGCTTGCCGCGCCAACTCACGCATATCCACCCGCTTCGCCAGCTCCGGGCCGACCGCCAGCTTCACTTCCGTCGCCACAGCCCGATCCAGCCGGCCGACCGCCACCAATCCCGCCCGGTCAGCCGTAAATTCCGCAGATCGTGACCAAAACAGGAAAACGTAGCGGATCAAATCGCCCACCAGCGGAATCCCAAAAGTCTGGCTGCCCAACTGCCCCACCAGCGTCAGCAGCGTGGTGTGGCCGAACTTGATATGCCCCATCTCGTGGCCGATCACGCTTTTCAATTCATCGGGATCGAGCGATTCCACCAGCGCCGAGTGCAGCACAATGGAATACGGTTTGCCGACCCCCATCGCCAGGGCATTCATCACCGGGCTGTATTTGATGTAAACTTCCGTGTCGGCGGGAACCCCTACCCGGTGGGCGCATTCGTCTACCAGGGCTTTGATCTCCGGGAACTGCGTGGCTGTCACCCGCACGGCGCGGCGCTTGAGGCCCTCGATTTGGGTGCGCACGAACAAATAATTGAGCGCGAACCCAACAACGAATAAAATCGCCGTCACGCCCACGGTAAACGGCGTGGTCAGCGCCAGCGCGGCGAGCAGCACAATGACGGTGATGACGAGCGTTTGGATTTCAGTGGGGTAACGATAATCTAGCTGCACAAGCACCTTCCTGGCCCGGATAAACCGGAAAAGATTCAAACACAAAGGTCACAGAAGGCTGTCACGAAGGTAAGCAAAGGAAAACCGATTTTGAAACCTTCAAATTTCACGTGTCCTTCGTGAATCCTTTATATCCTTTGTGTTTCAAAATCCTAATCAAAAAGCGAAAACACAATTCACGAGCTGCTACTGTCTAAACCCCTGCGCCAGCCCCTGCCATAAGCCGACTCCGAGCGCGCCCAGGATCGCCAGTACCAGCACCGACAGGATGCAGACCGCAATCACCCCGCAGCTCATCACCGCCGCCGAAACCCCCAGCATGCCCTTCCCGCCCAAACGCCCATACAGCCATGCCCCCAGCGCCGCGAAACCCACGTTCAGCACAATGTCCAGCAGGCTGTTGACAATGATAATGGGGATCGCCAGCAAATAGCTGCCCGCGCTGAGCGGCACCGTGATGAGCAACGCCAGCAAACTCAGCACCGTCGAAAAAACCACACTCGTCCACACCCCCGACAGCGCCCCGCGCCAGGCGTAATCGGCGGGCCGGTAATGCTTGCGCTGCGGATCGTCTTTGATGAGCTTGCCGGTGATGATGCCTTGCAAATAATACGAGATTACAGCAAACGGCGACGAGAAGACGAACCCCAACCCGGGTACGATGTCGCTGATCACCTGCAAACCGGTGACGACCACCCCGATGATGACCGCCGCGCGCAGATCGGGAGCGAGACGCTGCCAAAAAGAGCGCGGCGGCTCCGGTTGCGGTGTGAACGGAATGGGGACTGCCTCCGGGAAAGATGCGGGCGCGGCAAAGGAAGATGCGGGCGCGAGCTGACTGGGATCAGCCGCCCGCGTGAGACTCTCCAACCGGGGGAGCGCCGCCCCGCACGCCGCGCATTTCTCGGCCTGCGCCGGGTTTTGCGCCCCGCAGTACGGGCAGAATACCGGCTGGGCGGGAGGTTCCGGGGCTGGGGTGATCGCGCCGTCAGGGACCAGCCTTGGCAGCGGCCTGCCGCACGACTGGCAAACGGCGGCTTGATCTTCGTTGGGTGTGCCGCATTCGGGGCAATAGAGCATGGAAAACTCCCTTGATAACGTAATTGTAGTGGCGAATTAAGTCGCTTCAGCGAGTAGTTTTCAGTAGAAAACGGTGAGCATCTGGCTTCAATGTTTCCTGACACCCCAAATATAAATTAACCCATTAGCTCCAACGGTTGCCAAGTGGTAGCCATTTGGGCTTAAAGAAAATTCTTCCATTTTATTAGAGGAATACACTTCGCCCAGAAAAACACCACTTTGTGCATCCCAAAATTGAAACGTCTTATCCTGTTGCGAGATTATTATTCTATCACTTTGCTCCTGCAAACTTCCTGGAAAGATCATGAGCGACCTTTCAGGATCAAAAGTCCACAATTTATAACCGTCATCGAATGTAACGTAATAGCTATCTTGGCTGCCAAGATCCATGTAACGCCTTTTATCTGCTAATTCTACAGTCCAAAGCCTTGTATCTATTTTTATGTCGAAAACAGCAACAGCATCTCCCCCTTTTTCCTGCAAAAACATAACCGCCATTTTGTTACCATCTTCGCTAATATATAAATCTCGAACCCGTGAGAATCTCGTATCCAGCTCTCGTCTGGCATCACCCGAATGATAATCAAATAAGGTAACCGTTTCTGTGTCGTTTGGCGCTTTCACCGATACCCAAATGCCTCCCTCCGACACATCAAACTCGAAAGCGCCAGAAGGAATAGTGGTAAGCAATTGACCGGTTTCGATGTTCCAGAAATTGAACCCCGCAGAGTCTTCTGCCAATATGATGTTCTTGTCAGGGGTGGATGCAATTTGCTTTAAAAACTCGCCGTGCGGTGCAATTTCCGACAATTTTATTCCCGTATGAGCATCCCAAACTGAAATCAGATAGTCCCTGTAAGGTTGAGTTGGCCCGAAAGTATCGCGCCCGAATGAACTTGTGATCAATCTATTGCTATCAGCACTAAATGCCATGATATCAACTGGCGCCTTGAATGGTATGCCATGAACCATAAAGCGAACCATTGATGAACCTACATCCCATACATAGGCATCATATCCATTGCTGGCGGCCAATGAATTCCCATCTGGGCTAAAAACAATTTCTCGAGCTGAAGGATATAAGATTTCTTTTTCAACCCTGCATTGAGGAACATCCCACAATTCCAAACTAACCGTTTCCTGGAAATGGGATACTGAAAACAAAGCCTTTTTCTCATTAGAGAAAACTTCGAGATAACTATCAATATGTTGCTCGGTTTCTAAATTGCACTTCTGATAAACGCCCCTATCTGTCCTCTGTTCATCGGTTATCTCCCATGCCAACATTTCCTCTTCAGAAGGCAAGAGTTCTACCAAGCCTGTCACTGCCTCAGAGTAATTACTCGGATACTCCACTAATGTTCGGATCGATGATGCCAGTAAACTTCCTGATCTCAGATCAACAACATAAACATCCAACGGAAATACATCGGTCATAATGGATGAGAAAACAAAAAAAACCATCTCGTCTTGGAAATGGTAATAGTATTTCGTATAAGCTGCGCAATAATATCTATCAAAGAGCAAATGCCCATGAAGATCATATAGAGCGAAATTGATCCCTTCTCCGTCACATGTGATAGACCCTCCTCTGGACGTTACCATAATTTTGCAATACCGCAAAAGTCACTATGAGAACTGGGTGGCAGGGAGAGCTTTCCA
>DYIZ01000119.1 GCA_020723385.1 Candidatus Aquidulcis sp. | reverse complement strand
GGGGATGACTGTCACCGTGACGACAGCCGTGTCGCTGTAAACGCCATCCGAGAGGGTGTAGGAGAACACATCCCAACCGAAGAAGTCTGTAGTCGGTGTGTAGGCAACTGTCAGCCCATCGGTGGCAGCTGAACCGTGAGTGGGCAGGCTTACGATTGTCACCTGTGCGTCGCCTTCGGCATCCTGGTCGTTAGCCCGCACCGGGATGACGACCGGCGTATCTTCGACTGTGCTGGCGGTATCATCTACGGCGAGCGGGGGATCGTTCACCGGGGTGATCGTGACGGTGATCAGCGCCGAGTCGCTCAAGCTGCCATCGGAGGCTGTGTAGCCAAACACATCCTCCCCGTTGAAGTCGAGACCGGGGGTGTAGACGACAGCCGTTCCACTGATCGTCGCCAACCCGTGCGAGGAAGGCGTCAATCCGCTGAGCGTCAAGCTGTCCCCGTTGAGATCGAAATCGTTGTTCAAAGGAAAGATGACGACCGGGGTATCTTCGAGCGTGCTGGCGGTGTCATCCTGCGCTTCCGGTGCGACGTTGGCGATCGTGATGCTGGCCTGGCTCGTATTGTCATTGGTATTGCCATCCGCTGCCGCTGATTCGATGATGGCCGTGTTGGTGAACACCGATCCGCCCGCCAACCCTGGGCTGACGATCCCCGTGATGGTGATGATCCCTGTCTCTCCATCCGCGAGATCGTCCACATCCCAAACAAAATGACTATCATCCCGCAGGTGGATGTTGTCGGTGGCGGTATATGCCCAGTTGGCCGACAATCCGATGGGCATCACATCGGTGATGACAACGTTGGTCGCAGTCACATCCCCAGAATAGCCGAAATTCAACGTGTAGGTGATCATTGCCCCGGGGGCGACAGGAACCGTGGGTTGAGCTTGTTTGGTTACGAAAAGATTGGGCGGCAGGACAAAAGCCCATAACTCATTGCCGTGACTCCCATCAGTGGCCGAGAGAAACAGATGGTTGCCAGATTGGGTCGGATACCACCCCCATGAAGGCCCGCCGCCGGGGAAAATATCCCCCGCCAGCCGGGTGCCTTCGGTGGTGCCGTCGCTGCGCCACATTTCAAAACCAAAGGCAGGATGGTTCATCAAAATGAATAATATATTGTTCGCTTTGACGATCGTGTAGGATGGGAACCAGAAATATACACTGGCCTCGAAATGTTTCACTACTTTCGTTCCAGCCAGCGTGCCGTCGCTTTCCCAAAAATCATTGTAGTGACTGTCGTTGGTGGCTAAGAAATAGACCTTGCCATTAAATTCGGCCAGATGGTATGGCCGTTGGTTGTTGTAGGCGCTGCCGAAAAAGTCTGTCACGCGGACTGTGCCATCGGTGGCGCCGTTGCTCTTCCACAACTCCTGGCCCGTGCTGCCATCGTCGGCTCGGAAGAAGATCACGCCATCGGCGTTGACCAGTTCGCTCGGATTCGAGCTGCCGCTGCCGGGGTAGATGTCTTTGACCAGGGTATTTTCACCGGTGGTGAGATTCTGCTGCCACAACTCGCAGCCGTGGCTGTCCAGGCTGCCGGCGAAATAACGCCAGTTCCCGACAATCAAGGATGCGGAGCAGGTGTCGTTCACCGACGAGGCAGGCTGGCTGCTGACTTTGACTGTGCCGGCGGCTGTGCCGTCGCTTTTCCAAAGCCCATACCCGGCGCTATCGTAGGCGTTGAAGTACACCATCCCATTGGCATAAGCCAGATTCTGCGGGTTCGCAGAGGCGCTGCCTGGGCTGATATCGGAAACCCGGATTGTGCCTGCCGGTGTGCCGTCGCTCCGCCACAACTCCCTGCCGCTGCGGCCATCGTCGGCGGTGAAGAAGAGTGTGCCGTTACCGTTAAGCAGATTTTCAGGGGATGAGCTGCCCTCCCCGGCCAGGATGTCTGCGACGCGCACAGTTCCAGCTTCAGTGCCGTTGCTCCTCCATAATTCACGCCCGTGGATGCCATCGTCTGCCGAGAAATAGAGTATGCCGTCAACATCGGTCAACTCCTGCGGATCAGATTGGTTGTTGATTACTATATCTTTGAATAACACCGTGCCGGTCAGCGTGCCGTCGCTCTTCCATAGCTCCGGCCCATAACCGCTTCCATCGTCGCCGTTCAGGTATAACGTGCCATCTAAACTAGCCATATTCGGCACCTGGCACAAGTCTGTTCCATAGTTGTAAATATTTATATTTTTGACTTTCACTGTACCGGCTTCGGTGCCATCGCTTTTCCATAAGCTGGCACTGGCTCGAAAATAAAGTGTTTCACTTATAATGGCCGCGTTAAGGTCATCATACGCGTAGGATGGAGTGATATCTTTAATCTTCACCGTACCAGTCGGCGTGCCGTCACTTTTCCATAACCTCATGCCGCTGCCACTGCCATCATAGGCCCCGAAGAAAAGTGCGTCGCCAACCCGGAGCATTGGATACAGGTCAATATTCTTGATCAACATTGTCCCCGTTACCGTACCGTCGCTTCGCCACAATCCATCATTGGGGATGCCAGATGCATAAAAGAAAAGTGCGCCATCTAATTCGGACATCCACTGGATAGTTGTGGATCCGCTGCCAGGGTTGATGTCTTTTACCCTCACAGTGCCGGTCGGTGTACCATCACTCTTCCACAGCTCGTTGCCGCTGACACCGTCGTTTGCGACGAAAAACAGGGTATTGCTAATGCCAAGCATCGTGTAATTGCCATCTAGCGATGACCCCGATGGATTGATATCGGCGATTCGCACGGTGCCGGTTGGTGTACCATCGCTCCTCCACAATTCTTTGCCTTTGCTATCGGATGCCCCAAAGAAAACTTCACCATTCACGCCAGTGATATTGAACGGCTCTGAGCTACCTGTGCCCGGAACAATGTCCTTGACGAGCACTGTTCCAGTCAATGTGCCATCGCTTTTCCAAAGCTCTCTGCCGTGGCTCTCACTCGCAGTAAAGAAGAGTATGCCATTGACATCTACAAGCGAAAATGGATAGGAGCTACCAGTCCCTGGATAAATATCTTTTACCAGGACTGTGCCCGTAACCGTCCCATCGCTTTTCCATAACTCTCTCCCAAATGATGTACTGTCTCCATTGTCTCCACCAGCATTAGTAAAATATAGTGTGTCGCCAGCTACCGCAAACCTTGCTGGCATGGATGAGAACCTCCCTGGCCAGATATCTTCGAGCAGAAATGTTCCCGTCAATGTGCCATCGGTGCGCCAGAGTTCTTCGCTTGTATCGCGTGTCCCGGCCACAAAGTAGAGTACTTCGTCCACTGCAATCAGGCAGACCGGGTACGAGCCTTTTGTTGAAGGCGCCACGAGATTGATATCTTTGACCATGTAGGGACTCGCGCTGGCCGCCTCCGGCGCGCGTGGGCTGTTCTTGGAAACAGAGTCCACCTCTGAAATATTTTCTATTCTTGCAGTAGCCACAGCCTTCGCCGCGTCCGTCAATCCCCAGGCGAATGCAAAACCCAGCCCGAGAGCCAGCGCCAACACCAGCCCGCGGGTGATCACATTGCAGATACGTTGAGTCGTTCGCATGACTTTACCCTCCAAAGCATTGTCTCGCGCCCTCTCACGAGTTGAATCTCTCTCCCATATTGAAGTTATTATAGCCATCCCTCCCCAAACGGGCAAGCGCCTGTCCCTGTCCATCGCCTCGCACGCGAAGACCTCACAGGTTTTCAAAACCTGTGAGGTCTTTTCACGGATAGGGGAACACCCGCCCCCCTCCGCCTCCCCTCATTTCCAAAGAGCGGAAATGGGGGGAGTGATTTGCACCTCGCCCTCCACCCCTCGCCCCTCGCTCTTCCGCGTCGAAAAGGTTTATAATCTCTACCAGGCAAACCCATCCTACCCTTCCGAACGGAGAAAAAATGGAGCTTACTCTCCCCATCCACGCTTACTTTCACGGCAAAATCGTCCCCTACGCAGAAGCCAAAATCGGTGTGCTGACCCATGGCCTCCATTACGGCACCGCCGTCTTCGGCGGCATCCGCGCCTATTGGAACGACGACGAACAGCAGTTGTTCATGTTCCGCCCGATGGATCACTACCGCCGCTTCCTCAACTCGGCCAAACTGCTGCGCATGACTTACGACCATACTCCCGAGAGTCTTACCCAGATTACTCTCGATCTGTTGCGCGCCGACGGTTACCACCGCAACGTGTACGTCCGCCCATTGGCCTACAAAGGCGATGAGATCATCGGCGTCAAGCTGCACGGCGTACGCGATGATTTGTCCATCGTCGCCGTGCCGTTCGACCGGTATATCGCCAACGATACCAACGCCCACGTCACCATCTCCTCCTGGCGGCGGCTGGACGATAACGCCATCCCCGCCCGAGGCAAGATCAGCGGGGCTTATGCCAGCTCGGCGCTCATCAAAACCGACGCGGCGCTGGCTGGGTTCGACGACGCGCTGGTGCTCACCCAGGAGGGGCACATCTCGGAAGGCAGCGCCATGAACGTCTTTATGGCGCGGGACGGCGTGCTGGGGACGCCGCCCATTACGGACAATATTTTGGAGGGGATCACCCGCCGCAGCGTGATCGAGCTGGCAAAGGCAGAATTGGGGCTGGAAGTCATCGAACGGCCGGTTGACCGCACTGAGGTCTATCTGTGCGAAGAGCTTTTCCTGACCGGCACAGCGGCGCAGATCACTGCCGTCACGAAGGTGGATCACCGCCCGGTGGGCGAGGGCGTGATGGGGCCGGTGGCGGCGCGGCTGCGAGAGCTATTCGGCCAGCTCGTGGAGGGCCGCCTGCCCAAATACAAACATTGGAATGTGGCTGTTTATTCGTAATCAGCTCGCCACCACCCGGTTACGCCCGCTCTGCTTCGCCGCGTACATTGCCAGGTCCGCGCGGTGCAACAGAGCGGGCAGATCGGCTACCTCTTTGTCCTGACGAACCACCCCCAGGCTGATCGTGATTGGCAGCGGCCGGGCAGAGGTGACAAAAGGCTCTTCGGCCACACAGGCCCGCAGCCGTTCAGCGATCATCCGGGCAGCGTCGAATTCCGTTTCTGGCAGCAGCGCGACGAATTCTTCACCGCCGTAACGCGCCAGGATATCTACATCCCGCAGATGGAGGCGGCAGCGTTCGGCTAACGTACGTAATACCTCATCGCCCACCGCATGACTGTAAGTATCATTGACCTTTTTGAAGTGATCCAGATCGAAATAGATGCAAGCCAGGGGGCGGTCGAATCGCCGGGCGCGATCCACTTCCCGCCTGCCCAGCTCGTGGAGACCCCGTAAATTGTACAGCCCGGTGAGCGCATCGGTTATCGCCAGAGTCTGCACATCGGAGTGGAGCTGCGCATTGCGGATAGCAGCCGTAGCCGTTGCCGCAAAGCTCACCAGCAAACGCAAATCTGCCGGGTTGAATGCGCTTGGGAGGCTGGAGTCGAGGGAGATTGCACCGATGACATTGTTACCTGTGATCAACGGTGCGCCGATCGTCGAGCGAATGGTGTGAAGCTCAGGAATATCATCCTGGCGCGGGGAGAGGCTTGCATCGTTCGGATTACTCACCAATAGCGGCTTGCGCTGGCGCACCGATTGCGCTGCGGCGCTGTGCTGAATCTCAACGATGAGCTTTGGCACGCGGTCATCCGTATATCCCAATACTTCCCGCACCCTCAATTCGCCGGTGATCGGATCAACCAAAAACAGAGCGCCTTTCTCGGCATTGGGGATGGCGCTGATAGCTGCGGACAGGATTTCTCTCAGTAACTCACCCAATTCGAGAGTGGTCAGCAATGAGTCTGTGGCCGTATTCAGTGCATCCAGTTCGCGGGCGCGCTGACGCTCGATGGTGAAGAGCCGCGCATTTTCGATAGCAATCGTCAACTGACCGGCGAAAATTTGCAACAGCATCACATCGTCTTCGGTGAGCGTGCGTTCCGGGCCAGTCTCGATATTGATCGCGCCCAGCACCGTTCGATCTTTGATCAGGGGGATACAAATCTCGCTTTGGATTTCATCGGAGGCGCGCAGGAATTCGGGGTCATCAGCAACATGACGCAAAAATTGTAATTGCTTGGTGCGAATCGTGCGCCCAATGATGCCCTTCGAAATCGGGATGGCGCGGATGATTTTATCTTCCGGATAATTGGCTTGCACCCATAAGTGCAGCTCATTTCTCTCAAGCTGATAAATACTGACATATTTGTAGCCAAAAGAAGCCTGCATCAGCTCGACTACTTTTTGCAGGATATCTTTCAAGACCAGCGACGACACAACCGCCTGAGAGACTTGCTGCAAAACGGTCATTTCTTGCAGGCGGTCGCGCGCACGTGCATACAGCCGGGCGTTTTGGATGGCTGTAGCAACGTGAGCTGCTAACGTTTCGAATACCTGAACATCCTGGACCGTAAAGGCATCGGTGCTGGCGCTCTCAGCGTACAGCACCCCAATCAGCCTATCCTCGCGCAACAAGGGCAGGCCAACCGCTGAACCGGTTTTCGTCCCGAGTGGGTTGTAATAGAACGCATCCTGGCTGAGATCGTTCGACAGGTAGGCCGTTCTCGTTTCTGCCGCTTGTCCGATGATACCCTGCCCGATCTGCTGGCGAAATCCTTCGGCGATCCCAAAATCTTTAGTACCGGCAATGACCTTGACTTCCAGTTGATTTTCGTCAACCAGCAAACTGATGGCCGCTTCGGCGAAGCCGAATTTCTCGACCATTCCCGATACAGCAAGGTGGATGATCTCGCTCTCATCGAGAGTGGCGGCGATCATTCGGCTGACCTCATAGAGCAGGCTCAACTGCACCGAGCGATGATGTTCAGATTCATTCAACAGCGTCAGGGAGCGCTCGCGCACGCGCAAATCGTCTTCCACCAGTTTCTGCGCGGAAATATCCCTGAGCACGATCAAACAGCCGACATCCATTCCACGCGGGTTGCGCAGCTTCGAAACGCGCCAATCGTAATAACGATCCATCGCGTTGGATTGGATAAGAATTTCACGGCGAACCTCTTGTGACCCCATACACTGGTTCAGATCGCACCATGGGGATAAGGCTTGCACAGCCGGTTGGCCGATCAATTTGCGGGGGTCCACATTGAAAATGGCCGCCGCCGCCCCATTGACATCGGCAATCACATGACGAGTGTCCAGAACGATCACGCCGTCATTCATACTATCGAGAACCGCGGCGCGGGCAATCGGAGCCAGATCGAGCAGGTGGAAATCGGATAGCCCCCAGGCCAACATCATGCCAGTGGCGGCCACAGCCAACGGGGTCAGATCGAGGCCCTTGATCGGGCTGATGCCCGCAAGTTGGGCAAAATTCGCAATCCAGGGGATGGATACACCCATGAGCAGGATGACTTTTTGCCCGCGCAGGTAGCGCGGCGATTTCAGAAAAGCTCGCAAAATGTAATATGTCCCGATTGCAACCAGCGAATAAGAATAAACTGTATGCGCCCAGAAACCATATCCGAACTTCAGGTCTAGCACCGGATACCCCAGCACATAAGCGAGATCAACCTTTTGCCAGATGAGGTGATGTGTATCATTTGTCCAAACCCCCACAACGGTCAATATCGGCATTAAGGAAAGGAAAAGAATCCATTTCAACGACAATCGCGTCATCCTGCCTGTATATTGCAGGCAAAAAACAAACCATGCCGCTGCCGCCACGGTGACCCCGATGAACAGGAATCCAGGCAACCTCAATTTGGTTGCCGTGTCAGCTCCGAATAAGCCAAACGAATAACTCCAGGCCCACTCGGATAACGCCAGCATAAGGACGATGAACGCCCACGCTCCCGGCGCCGTGCGGCGTCGCCAGGCAAATACGACCAAAGCCATCGCGATGGTTGCAGCGAGAATACTATAGATAGCCAGCGGCGTAAATTGCCAGTGCATCACGGCGCTCCATTCAGGAGGCCGCCAATGCAGTGCAGCCCCCTGTACCGCCCAGAAAAACAATTGACACTTGGTTGAGCAGGCTATTCTTCCCGCGTGAGCCAGCGTTCCAGCCCTTGCGGATATTGGTGATTCGCAAGCACATCGAGCAGCGCCCCAGGCTGGTCGGCATGAACAAACAATGCCCGATGCTCATCGTAGATAAAGCCCTCACGCTGGGCGTGGGCCACCATGGCCAACAAAGGATCGAAATAGTGGTTGGTATTCAGCAATCCGACCGGTTTGCGGTGCAGGCCGATCTGCGCCCAGGTGAGAATCTCGAAAAACTCCTCAAAGGTGCCGTACCCGCCCGGCAAAGCGATAAAGGCATCGGCCAGCTCTGCCAGCCGGGCTTTGCGCTGGTGCATCGTCCCAACGATTTCCAGGCGCGTCAGGCGAGTGTGCGCCAGTTGTGGGGTGTTGAACATCTCCGGGATGATGCCAATCGCCTCCCCGCCAGCCGCAAGGATACCGTCAGCCACAGCGCCCATCAGGCCTGTAGATCCCGCGCCGTAGACCAGCCGCAAGCCGCGTTCGGCCAGCGTTTGTCCCATTTGCCGGGCGGCTTCGATATATTCCGGGCGCATCCTATCAGATGATCCACAGTAAACGCAGATTGTGTGCATGAGGCTTCCTTACCAATATGATTTAGAGGATTATAGCACCGGCTCATGGCTGAAGATACACGATTCCCCCTTCAAAATTGTTGGGCTACAGCGATTCGGTTTCGAGCAGGATGGTGACCGGCCCATCATTGGCAATCTCGACCAGCATGTGGGCGCCGAACTCGCCCGTTTGGGTGGGGATGCCAAGTTGGGCAAGCATCGCCGCAAAGCGATCCACCAACGGGCGGGCGAGAGCGGGGGGCGCGGCATCCGTGAAGGAGGGCCGCCGCCCCCGGCGGGTATCGGCGTACAGCGTGAACTGCGAGACGACGATCGCCTGCCCGCCCACGTCCAGGATCGAAAGATTCATCTTGCCCTGCTCGTCCTCGAATACCCGCAGGGTAGCGATCTTCTCGACGAGAAAGCGCGCCTGCTCCTCCCCATCGTTGGGGCCGATCCCCAACAGGATCACGTACCCCCTGCCAATTTCAGAGATCGTCTGCCCGCCCACCGACACACGGGCGTGGGAAACGCGTTGAAGGACGACTCGCATGGGGGTTTCCTCTTCAATCGTAATCCGTAAAGCGTAATCTGTAATCCGTAAGGATCACCTTACGTTTTACGGATTACGTTTTACGAGTCACGTGTTACGAATCACTTCGGCAGCCCCACCGCATCGCGCACCGCAACCATCGTCTGCTCGGCAATTTCACGCGCCCGCCGCGCCCCATCGTGCAGAATGTCTATTACACCCTCGGGGTTCTGCGCCAGTTCGGCGCGCCGCGCCCGGAAGGGGGACAGGCTGGCGTTGAGATTCTTGGCGAGGAGCTTCTTGCAATCCACGCAGCCGATGCCGGCGCGGCGGCACTCCACGTCAACCATGGCCACATCGTCGGGGGAGAAGATTTTGTGCATCGAGAAGACGTTGCACACCTCGGGGCGGCCAGGGTCGGAGCGGCGCAGGCGCTGCGGGTCGGTGACCATTTCCATTACCCGTTTTTGCGTTTCCTCGGGGGTGGCTGCCAGCTCGATGTGGTTATTGAGGCTCTTGCTCATCTTCTCTTTGCCGTCAATGCCAAGCACCTTGGGGATGATGGTGTTCTTCATTTCCGGCTCGACCAGCACGTTGGTGTTGTAGCGGAAGTTGAACGAGCGTACGGTCTCGCGGGCGAACTCAACGTGCGGGGCCTGGTCAATACCCACCGGCACGATGTTGGATTTGTAAAGCACGATGTCGGCGGTCATCAGCACCGGATAACCGACCAGCCCATAGTTGACATTGTGAGGGTGCTGGCGGACCATATCCTTGAAAGTCGGCAGATCAGTCAGCTTGCCCAGCGGGGAGACCATCGAGAGCATGGTGTGCAGCTCCATCACCTGAGGAACGTGCGACTGTACGAAGAGGATGGTCTCCTCCGGGCGGATGCCGGCGGCCAGCAGGTCGAGGGCCATATCGTAGACATTCTGGCGCAGGTTGGCGGTGTCCTCCACGGTGGTGAGGGCGTGGATGTCCACGATGCAATACACACATTCATAATCATCTTGCAGCGCGACATAGTTCTGGATAGCGCCCAGGTAATTGCCCAGGTGCGCCCGGCCAGTCGGTCGGATGCCCGAAAAAACGCGGCCTTTTTTGGGGGTAGTCATAAAAACTCCTTTCGATTTTGCCACAGGGTTCGCAGAGAACACGGAGATTCAAATCAGACTCTCTCGTTTTTTCTCAGAGGACTCTGTGAACTCTGTGGCTGGAAACTTTTTACAAACAGATCATTTCATTTTTCGTACCAGCCCAACCACCTCGCCCGGCTCGGCGTGGCGACCGGTGCGCAGCTTGGAATAGACCAGCTTATCATTCACGGTGACCTCGAACCGCCCGCCTTCGGATGGCACCAGTGTGATAGCCTCAATTTGCGGCTCGAACTCACTGAGTAATTCTGCTACCAGACCGGCAGCACGTTCAGTGTAGTGTCAGACCTGGCAGTAAACGACCTCGATTTTCATAGACATAACGGCCTCCTGAATTAGCGATCAGCAGTCAGCGATCAGCTTTCAGCAGTTGATGGCTGACCGTTAAAAATAAACCCCGCCGGTGGTGCGACGGGGATACTGACAAGCCAGCTCACTCATGTTGGTCAGCAGTCTGATAGTCCCATAGACTTATAGCACGACAAATCGTATGCTATCAGGCTATCTGACTTACGACTAGTGACTTTACCCAGGTAACGGCGGCAACTCCGGCAGGGGCTACTTTCGCGCCATTCGCGATCTTTCGCGGCCTTCGCGTTTCACCCTGCGGCTCTGAGGGCCATTCGGCGCTGGCGTGCGTGCGGGATTTTCACCGGGATGGTGCGAGACCATCCACTACTACCGCTCTCTGTGCCGTCGTTTCGGCGCGTACTCGTCCTCTTCACAGCCTGTGATTTTCGATTGTGGGCGAAAGTATATCACAATTTTTAGAGCGTAAATTAGCCGCAGAGTTCACAGAAATCCATCCGCAGGCGGTTTATTGCTCGCGTATTATGCTACAATCGAACTGATCACTGGTTACTGGTTATTGTTCACCGTTCACTGACACCGGAGGTGAAAATGGACACCCATCTCGACATTCGTCCCTCGCCCATCGCCGGGCAATGGTACCCGCGCGACCCGCAGCGCCTGGCTGCCAGCGTGGATGGCTACATCAACGCCGCCCGCCTGCCTGCCATCGAAGGCCAGATTGTGGCGGTCGTCGCGCCGCACGCCGGGCACATTTATTCCGGCCCGGTGGCTGGCTACGCCTTCGCTGCCCTGCGCGGGCTGACACCCGATCTGGTGGCTGTCATCTCGCCCATGCACTACCCGTATCCCCAGCCGCTGCTCACCTCCGCCCATCAAGGCTACTCCACCCCTCTGGGAGACATTCCCATTGACCTGGATGCGCTGCAACTCCTCGATGATTGTCTGCGGGACGAACTGGGCTTTGGCCTGTCCCCGGTCAAGAACGATCCCGAGCACTCGCTGGAGATCGAGCTGCCCTTCTTGCAGCGCACCTTCCCCAAGGGATTCCAGCTTCTGCCGGTGATGGTGCGCGACCAGCGCCAGCGCGTGGCGGCCTGCCTGGGATACTCCCTGGCCCAAGTACTGCGCGGCCGCAATGCCATCCTGGTCGCCAGCACCGATCTGTCTCATTTTTATAATCAGGAAACCGCCGAAACGCTGGATTCCGAAATGCTGCGCCGCGTGGGGGCTTTCGACCCGGAGGGTGTGCTGGATGCCGAAACCACCGGCAAAGGCTTCGCCTGCGGTCACGGCGCGCTGGCTGCCGTGCTGTGGGCTGCCAAAGAACTGGGCGCGACCGCCGTCAAAGTGCTGCACCACGCCACCTCCGCCGAGATCACCGGAGATTTCAGTCAGGTGGTTGGGTATGGGGCGGCGGTGGTGACGAGGGTGGGGTGAGGCGATAGACAACGTATTGACATAGCATATACAATACACTATGCTTTATCTTGATGAACGTCAGATACGTGCTCCACAATATCGCCTTCGAATGGGATAGTCATAAAGCGGCTATCAATTTTCGTAAGCATGAAGTTTCCTTCTAGTTAGCCTGTGAAGCATTGTTCGACCCTTTCGTGCATTATCTCGATGATGAGATTGTAGAAGGCGAAACTCGTGAAACGGTTGCTGGCCTGACTACAACCTGGAAACTGCTCTGTGTTGTATATGTTTTGCGAGATGACATTATTTGTATCGTCACTGCCCGATTGGTAACAAAAGAAGAGAGAGAATTCTATGAAAATCAATAAACGCAATGGAGCATAACTCGCTATTACGTTGGTCGAGTAGGCGTTTTTTGCCGTAATCGAGACCAGACATTGCGCCAAAACGCTGGTTTCGACAAACTCAACCGGCGTTTTGGTCACCGTTGATAGCGACTTATGCGGTACTGCCAATAAACTCACTCCGCGATTGCAAAAAGATCGCCCAATGACAATGGTAAGCATTCGTATTCCTGACGACGTGATTGATGATCTAAAGCGAATAGCACCGTTATTGGGGTTTTCTGGATATCAATCTTTGATCAAGGCCTACATTGGTCAAGGATTACGGGTGGATTTAGAGCGGCTCGAAGGAAGCGTCGAAATAACAACCTTGCTCGATAGTTTACGGCGACAAGGCGTAAACGATCACGTTATTTCATCGGCTATGGCTGAAGCCCAAAAGGTGGCTGAAGGCATGTAAGCACCGATGGAACAGCTCCTCACAGCCTGGAACCTTGGCCCCGTCAGCGCCATCGAGCCAATCTCCTCCTATTGGGGCAAGACCTCGCTCGTCAAAACGGCTGATGGGCGCTCCTTCATCCTGAAAGAAAAGACCGATTTATCGCAAACGGAGCGTGAATATAAACTTCTGTCCAGTCTGGCGGCAACCGGCGCGCCGGTTGCCGCGCCGATCCGCACCGTAGATGGAGGATTTTACACATCAAGTGAAGGAAAGATATTCTGCCTCTACCCCATACTTCCCGGAAAAGTCATTGACGAGCACTACGCTGGCAATGCCGCAGAACGGGCGAAGGCGTTTGGCAAAGCCATCGGTTTTCTGCACACATGCTTTCTGAAATGCGACAGCTTGACCGGCTATCGAGAGATGAAATTAATCGAGCAAATCCAGAAGTGGGCGATCCCAACCATTCGAAAGCACAGAGACATCGTTGATGGCGGCGCAATCGAGAAGATTTGGGGAGAAATCGAACCGGAAATGGTCTCGCTGTATGGCACACTTCCTAACCAGTTGATTCATCGCGACCCGAATCCGATGAATATGCTCTTCGGCAACGGGATGTTGACCGGTTTTGTGGATTTCGATAGGGTCACACGCGGCCCCCGCATCTTCGACGTGTGCTACTGCGGAACCAGCCTCCTGGTCAGTGGATTTCCAGATGCAGATAAAATGCAGCGCTGGCCCGCACTCTTCCACTCGCTCGTGGCGGGATATCAGGCGGTCTGCTCGCTCACATCCCCGGAGCATCCGGCTATATTCGGCACATTGGCCGCAATCGAACTCCTCTTTATGGCCTTCAGTTTGGAGACTCAAGCCGAAGGCGCTGCAAAGTGCAACGCAAATGTGTTATATTGGTTATCGGCAAACAGAAAGCTCATATTGGCATCGCCATGAAGACCGCCCACTCGCCAATAGAAATTGGCAAAGTCATCCAAAACGCAGTGGTTTTCGACTTCAAGAATCGGTCTGCAAACCCGATGAATAGCGATTCCTTACCTCAAACCATCCTGCGCCTTTTTGATCGGCTTCACCAAAAGCATATCAACTATGCTCTGGTTGGAGGCATCGCCCTCCTGACGTATATCGAAGGCCGCAATACCCAGGATCTAAATTTGATTATGGCAGTTTCTTCACTGGAGAAATTGCCGGAGATAAAAATCGTCAACCGAGATCTGTATTTTGTGCATGGAAAATTCGAAGGATTGCAGATTGATATTCTATTAACCGAAAATCCATTATTCGAGAAGGTCAGGCAAAAATATACGACGACACGGCATTTTCTGGAACGAGACCTGCCCACCGCGACCGTCGAAGGTTTGATACTTCTAAAACTTTATGCACTGCCTTCACTCTACCGCCAGGGAAGTTTTTCGCGGGTGGGTATTTACGAAAACGATATTGCGACCCTGCTCAACGACTATCCGGTGGCGATCAAGGATTTATTGAAAGAGCTATCCCGACATCTGAGCGACAGTGATATGGTAGAAGTGCAAAATATTGTGGCAGAGATCCAGCAACGCATCAAACGTTTCCAAAATAGTTCTACCCAAAACGAGTAGCAAACGAGGAAAGTACGTCTCGAACGCTTCTTTGAAGCGCACGCTCGACGCGCTTTTGTTATCAGCCTGCTTTTCCCCTCCCGTCTTCTCCCAAGATCTACGGCCTCGGCCCTGTGTAGAATCTATATGGCTCATCGGGATAGTAGTGATACACCCCCCGCCCGGGGAAATCCTGACCCAATAGCTCATCAACCCCCGGGGTGGTATTCCAGGCAAAAATAAAAGGCGTCGTCATCTGGGAATCTTGCAGCGCCAGTAAATTACCGTAGAACATCCAGCGATCCGAGTGGACGATCACCAGCGCCGGGGTCAATGCTTGCCCTTCGGGGGTCAGGAACGGCTTCAGGTTAGCCCGCTGGATGGTGTAAAGCCCGAACATCCCGCCCAGGCGGACGGGCAAGTAAATAAACACGTTCACCGCCACCAGCAGCGCAATCCCCCCCGCCAAAACCACCCGCCAGCGCCGCGCCAGCCTCCCCGCCAGCCAGGCCATCCCCGCCGCGCTGACAATCGTCAGGCTGTATAACCCCTCGTAATAATAGCGCGGCCCGAACAGCCATGAGCCGATCCAGTACGCCATGTACACGATCACCAGGCTCCAAAAAACGCTCCCCACCAGCCGCGCCCTGCCATTGCGGCGCGCTGCCCAATATCCAAACGGCAGGAAGATCACCGAGAGCGGCCCCCAGCCAAATAGATCATTCATGCCTGACCACAGGCTCGTAGCCGCATTTTGCAGCGCCAGAACCAGCGTGTTCCCGCCTGTCATCACCCCCACCCCCTCCCCGAACCCGATGCGGTCGTACGGCCACCACAGCGTGTACGGGTTGAGCAGTGGATCGCCGGTCACGGCGTATTGCCAGAGCGGGTAGAGCGCCGCCAGCGCCAGCACGACCCCGCAGAAAGCTGCCAACTGCCATCGGGTGCGGCGGTCGCCGCGCACGAAATGATACAGGCCATGAAATACGAAGGGAAGACAGACTCCCAGGGCGGTCAGCGGGCGAGTGAGGATCAACATCCCCAGGGCCAGCGCGGACGCCAGCGATGCCAGCCACCGCCGCCGGGGAGAGGTTTCCCCGAGGGAATCCAGCCATCCGAGGGCGAAAATCCCGCTCAACGCCAGCCCCAGGGGGTGCGAGAGCAGCGAGCCTGAGTTCATCAGAAAAAACGGAGAGGTCAGAGTCAGCCCCGCCGCCAGCAATCCCACTGTCTCGCTGAAAATCTTCTTCCCCAGCCGGTACGTCAGCCAGACGCCCAATCCGGCCAGCAGCGAGTTGACCAGCCAGCGCGCCCCCAACCGCACCCCCAAAGACAGCGCCGCCGGCCAGCCGGGCGGGTATTTGCCGAACCGCTGCCCCTCGTAATCCACCACGAACGGCACGAGATAACTGTTGGAATGCGGTGGTGAGGGAAGGGTGAGATAGCCGTGCGCGGCAGCGTCGGCCTGCCAGGCGTAGGCCACCTCGTCTTCGAGGTGGGGGATGCGCTCGAAAACACGCTCAGAGACGATAGCTGCCGCCAGCACAGCCAACAGCGCCAGCAGCAGCCCCAGGCGATCCGCGCGTGTCATAAGGCCAGTTGGCTCGTCACACCCCGACCGAGCGCAGCGCTTCGACCACGGCGGAGTGCAGCGCGCCGTTGGAGACGAGCACGCCCGCGTTGTTGAGCATTTCCCGCCCGGCGGAGAAATCCAGCGGCTTGCCGCGCAGGTCGGTGACCTTGCCGCCGGCTTCCTGCACGATCAATGCCCCGGCGGCCACATCCCACACTTTCTCGCGATAATCGGGATTCCCGGCAGGCAGCAGTCGCAGCACCACGTCGCCTTTACCGGCCGCGACGATGGAATATTTAGCCTGGCTGTCTACCCCCACTGGCTCCGGCTCGACTTCCATGATCTCGATAATCTCTTCGAGCTGGGCGACGTTGGTGTGGTCGCCTTCGTAGGAACGGAAGATGCGCGCCAGCGACGGGTTGGCGCGGTTCGAGACGTGCATCCGCTCGAAATCGCCCGGCGCGGCCAGCGACGTGACCCACGCCCCTTGGTTGCGGGCGGCGATAACCAGCGAGCCGGTGCCATACGGGTCGGGGCGGTAGCCGTCGCACAGGGCCGGCAGGCCGAGCGCGCCGAGCTGCACCTGCCCGTCAATGATGAGCGCCAGCGCCACGGCGTATTGCCCGCCGCGCAGGTAGCCTTTCGTCCCGTCAATCGGGTCCAGCACCCAATAGCGGTTGTTGGGAACGCCGGCGCCGCGCTCCACCCATTCGACCACCTGATCGGAGGTGGCTTCCGGCGCAAATCGGGCGACAAAGGCTGTGATCTGCGCCAGGGTCTCCGGGGTGGCGAGCGCACGCAGGGCATCCGCGCCCTCTTCGGCGACCAGCGCATCGTTTGGCAGCATCTTGGAGATGAGCGATCCCACCAATGCCTGAGACGCGAAGTCAGCTACGGTGACCGGCGTGCGGTCATCTTTGGTCATCGCAGTCGCGACTTCGGCGTGTACCTGCGTCGCGAGCAGCGCCGCCTGGCGCACTGCGGTGAAGGCGAATTTCGATTCGGGTGTGTTCAGATTGAACATGTGTCCATCCCAAGGAGAAGAATTTGCCCCGCCGGATGAGGGTCGGGCATACCGATGCCGCTGGCAGAAAAATTGTATCGCAAAGATAGCACGATGCAAGGGGTGAATTTATCCGCTGATGGCGCGGATTCCACCGATATTTTTTCTGGTGACGATGCTCTGCGTCGTCACCCCAAAAGCGACGCTCTGCGTCGCGGCAGTGAGGCAAGACGCCGAGCGTCCGGCGGAGCGATCCCACGCAGAGCGTGGGATCGAGAACAACATCAAAATTTCGGTACTCACTCAACCAACGTCCCCGACAAATCGTACGCCAGCGCGCCGGTGATGCGGACGGGGACGATCTCACCCACAGGCACATCGGCCTCGATCACCACCACCCCATCAATTTCCGGCGCATCCCGGTAGGTGCGGCCCACCGAGATGCCATCCCCTTGTCCTTCGACCAGCACATCCAGCATCTGCCCGACGAGGGCTTGATTCTTCTCGAGGGAGACACTTTGCTGGAGGGTCATCAGCCGGTCGTAGCGTTCCTGCTTGACTTCGGGCGGCACCGGGTCGCCGAGCGGCTCGCTGGTGGTGCCCGGCTCGAACGAGAATTGGAACGTGCCCAGCCGGTCGAAGCGTATCTCGGCCACGAAATCGTACAGCGCCTGGAATTCTTCATCCGTCTCGCCGGGGTAGCCGACGATGAAGGTGGTGCGCAGCGCCACGTCGGGCATGGCAGTGCGCACTTTTTCCAGAGTGCGGTAGACCCATTCCATGTTAGCCGGGCGTTTCATGCGCCGCAGGGTATCGGGGTGAGCGTGCTGGAGCGGCATATCGAGGTAGTGGACGATCTGCGGGTGAGCGGCCATCACCTCGATCATCCGGTCGGTGACGTAGCCGGGGTAGGCGTACAGCGTGCGGATCCAGTCAATTTCTGGCGCAGCCGCAACCAGCGCTTCCAGCAGCGCCGCCAGGCCGTCTTTCATCCCCAGGTCGTGACCGTAATCGGTGGTGTCCTGGGCGATCAGGCTGATCTCGCGCACCCCCAGGTCGCGCAGCGCCTGCGCTTCGGCCACGATCACGTCCATCGGGCGGCTGACCGCGGTACCCTTGATGAGCGGGATGGCGCAGAAAGCGCACGGGCGGCGGCAGCCGTCGGCAATCTTGAGGTAGGCGCTGGCTCCCTGGATGGAGGCCCGCAGGATGCCGCGCTCATCCGTGCCGACCGTGGCGGCTTCTGGCAAATGATAGAGGGTGTGCAGGTGCGGGGTGTCGCGCAGCTCCTCGATCACGTCGAGGATGTCCATCCAGCGGCGTGTGCCCAGGATGCCGTCAATTCCCTTCACCTGCTGTGCGACTTCGGCTCCGTAGCGTTGGGTGAGGCACCCGGCGGCGATGAGCAGTTGGCCTTTGCGTTTCTTGGCGGCCATTTCGCGCAGCACGTCGAACGATTCCTGCTTGGCCGGACCAATGAAGCCGCAGGTATTGACGATGATGATCTTGGCCCGCGCCGGGTTTTCCATCGGCAAATAGCCGTTGGTGAACAAGATTTGCCCCATCGATTCGGAATCTACCGAATTCTTGGCGCAACCGAGGGAAATGAGGTGGAAAGTTTTGGGGTTCATAATTTTTTCTTCTGATTGAAGGAACCCCAGATTTGGGGAGTGCGAGCAGGTTTTCGCTTGCTCGCACTCCCCAAATCTGGGAATTATCGTCTTTATGGCCTCGCTGTCCCGGTGGGTGCAACAGTTCCGCTCGGCGTCGGTGTGAGGGTGGGCAGGGCGGGCTGACCGGTGGGGGTGATGGTGGCGGTGGGCGTCTGCGGGCCGGTGACCGTAAAGATGAGATTCACCACCTGGCCGAGATCCCCCAGCAATCCCAGGTCAATCTGTTGGTAGTATACCTTCAAAGCTGCGCCGTTCCCGGTGAGAATCTCCACCCGCTCGTTCCCGGCATACGAATACGCCCCGCCCGGCGCGACGCGCCCCTCGAAGGCCGGCTCGCCGTCCACCAGCACCCGCATCCATGCCCGCTGTTGAACGACCACGTAAATCTGAACGGCGGCGCTGGAAGCAGGCAGCGTCACTTGCGGGGTAGCTTCCACGATAACTTCTCCCCCGGTCTCGCCGGGCGGCGTCGGAGATTGGTAAGCCACATTGGTCACATCCAGCAGCCCGCCCGGCTGGGTAGAAAGCACATCCACAATGGCCGGCGCCGAAGCGGTGGGCGTCTGGGCGGAGCGCATCCGGGTGATCCGCACGGCCCCCCACGCGACGAATGCCACCAGCCCCACAATCACGATCCCGCTGAAGATGAGATCGGGCGAGAGCAGATAACGCAGCACCGAGGGCTTGGTCACCTGCTTCACGGGCCGCCGCTTGGCCCGGATGGAGCGGCGGGTCGAAAGCCGCGCCTGCAGGCCTTCGGCAAAACGCAGCAGCAGCGCGTCCACGTCCATACCCAGGAAACCGGCGTAATTCGACAACATGCCCTTCGCCTGTACCGGCGACGGCAGGTAATCGAGATCGCCCGCTTCCAGCGCCTTGAGATAATGGCCGCGCAGGAGCGTCTGCCGCTCGATGTCGTCCAGCGAGAAGCCGAGCAGCTCACGCTGGCTGCACAGTTTCTGGCCGATCTCGATGAAAATCGCATCCGATGGATCGCCGGTAGCCTCGGGGGATACGGGATCCCGCACCGGAGCCGCACGGGGCGCGACCGGAACCGTGGGGACCTCGCCCCCGAAGGCGCGCACCAGCGCGGCAGCGTCCAGCCCCAAGTAAAGCGCGTAGGTTGACAGGAATCCACGCGCCTGCGCCGTCGAGGGGAAAACGCCGAAATCTTCGGCTTCCATCGCTTCGAGGTAACGCTGCCGGATGCGGGTTGTGTAGGCCGCCTGCTCGAGGGTGAGCTTGCGCGCTTCGCGTGCCTTGCGCAGTTGTGCGCCAATTGGCTCGTTGGGATCAGTCATTACGGTCAATTATACTGGATACCGCTGATGGACTGACAAATCCAATTTTGGCTGTCTGGGATTTGCCGAGATGCACCGCCAGAGGTAGGTCGGAATGGGTGTAGATGCTCATAAGGTTACACCTCTACTTGCGCATTAACAAATTACCCTTTGAAGAAGGGCATTGGCAGTTGTTGAGGTGCAAGTCCACGAGGCAATGTGGCATATCCGATGATATCGTCAACGTCTACATGCCGAGCGGGTCGCCGTCTGATTTCCTTGTCAGGCACATTGGCGCTGTAGAATACAAAGTGACGGTCTGTGAGGTCAAATCGAACTAACACATCAGTATGAGCGTAGTGTCTACCCACGGTGTAGTAATGATGACTGCCACCGATGCAAATTTGTCCTGTTTGGCTTACGGTTCGATGCCAATTAAAGCTCGACTTTTGCGACGCGATGGCTGAAAGGCAGCAAAAGGAACCGCCAAGAGCCGCATGGTGGATTGAAATGAACCTAAACAACGCAAAAAAGCCAGCCGACATCTGAAAGGGGATAATCTTTCGTACGCCTGGTCAGGGGAGGCAATCACTGTCCAGGCAGGTTAGGCCAACAGTGTTTGTGAGATAGTTGTGGCTGATACACCATCCTTTCGCTGCTGGGCAATCTATTCGACCAGATGCCTCAACGTCTCATCAATAACCGCTCGACACCTGTGCCCCGTCGACTCAAACGGTGCATGAACTCCCTGGCGAGAACGTCCTGGGCAGCCTTGTTCACCGAGAAGAGAATACGCTGCCATGCATAGATACCAGTGACGCCTGATACCAGACAACTTGTGCAGTTGATAATCTTCAAAGCCCAAGTCTCCCTTGATGTCTTCGTTGAAAGTTTCGGTTGGCCAGCGGTCATGATAAGTCAACAGAATGCGGGTTCGTTCCCAATTTTTGCGGTTGGTTACGACCAAGAAAGGGTCGCCTTTTAGGTCAGGATTATCGTAAGATGCGACCATCCGAAGCCGACGGTTGTTAAGGCTCTTGAAGGTCAGCACTTTGGTAAAGGCCCAATAGGTCTGTTCAAACACCTGGGTAGGCCGATAGGCACTCGTTGGGATCGTTTGGAGGTATGCCTGAATTTGAGTCCAGCGGTTGTTGAACAGGATCAGGCGATCTTTTGGACAACCGCCAACCCAATCTTTGCCCAGAGCTTCGATTGGGTCAATCAACTCGTTGTGCAAGAACCAACTATCGAAAAGGACGACCCGGAAGGGTATGCCCAATTGGGTTGCACCCTGCACCAGTTCAGCAGCCAGGCTGGTTTTGGTGCGATACAGTTGTTCTCGCACATGAAAGGCCAGTAAATCTGTCAGATGTTGCCGATAGGAGGCTAAATTCGATTGTTCGCTCAATTCCCGAGATGTCTGCCGCAGTTGCGCCAATTCCTTTTTGACCTGGAACTGATACCACAGCCGGAAGTCTACCGGAAATTGGTCAGACCGATTGACATAGTAACTGGTCACCAAAGGTAGAACGAACTTGCTCCATCGGGACACGCCTGGTGAGTACCGCAGCTTTCTCCGTCTGATACAGAACGGCTGCAATGCACACTTCCCCAACAGGGTCTCGCACCGTATGCAAATCAACGCACGTTCCATCTGCCAGTGGAATAGCGACTTTGAAATCAATTTGCCAGCATTCATGAACCAAAGTGGGCTGTCTTGGCCGAGTTGTGGGAAGCTTTTTGCGGCTTTTTCGATGAAAACGTTCCCATTGATGGAGATATCGTCCGATACTGGCTACGCTGGGCAGTTCCTTGCCATACAAGGAAGATCGCTTTTTCAAATTCGCTCGAATGCGTTCAGCCCCCCAACGTGGATGCTTCAACCGCAGTCGCAGAATCCAGTATCGCACCAAAAGATCAAACCATCGTAGCAATCCTGATGGCCTACCAGCATACCGAGATTGACAGCTACCCCTATCTCGTTGACGACGACACCAATACCGCACACATTCCCGCGACACGTTGGCTTGAGCCGCAATTTCTGGATATGTCTCTCCACGTTCATGACAAACATTAAACGCCTGCCGTTGCTCAACAGTGGTATGTGTTCGCATCCGCCACCTACTTACTCAGTGGTAGGATGCCACGTTTGCCTTTCATCTCATAGGGTAGATTGTTAATGAGCAAACTAGCAGTTTGTCGGAGAATCGGGGTTATTTGGTAAACTGAAATCATGAGCCGAAAATTCAAACAAGTCGATTACGAAGCAACAGCAAACGCCCCGATACGTTTGGGAGAGGCACTGCCAGCCAATCACTTGGCGCGCTTTGTTGTGGATGTTGTGGCCCAGTTAGACCTGGGGCCAAT
>DYIZ01000118.1 GCA_020723385.1 Candidatus Aquidulcis sp. | reverse complement strand
CCCGTTTTCTCTTGTCTTAACCGTATGAAACCCGTACAATCCCTGCCATCTGCGATACGATTTTAGTATAGCACGAATTCGTCATCGGGCAATTACGATTGGGCGGGCAGGGTGACGGTTTTCTTACAAGTGAATTCTACGGCGAAAGAAGCATTTCGAAAAATCAGCGCCGTAATCATCCGCCCCGCTGGCGGTGTATAACCGGCTAATAGCCGGTTCGCGGCCAAGATTCAACCCGCTTTCAGCGGGTTTTGCATGAGCAGGCGTCGGTTTCAACCGATGCCGGATTGGTGCAATTTCAACTACCGAGCAGCCGGAACGTGGCATTGTCGAATACACCATCCACCCATTCCAAAACCCGCACCTGGAGTGAACCCATGATCTACGATCTGATCGTCATCGGCGGGGGCGCGGCCGGGTTCTTTGCCGCCATCGCCTGCGCCGAGGCGCGGCCCGCCAGCCGCATCCTGATCCTGGAGAAAAATCCCGCGCCGCTCGCCAAAGTCCGCATCTCGGGCGGCGGGCGCTGCAACCTGACGCATGCCTGCTACGATCCCGCCATCCTGATCCAGAGCTACCCGCGCGGCAGCCGGGAATTGCTGGGCGCATTCCGCCGGTTCCAGCCCAGGGATACGGTCAACTGGTTCGAGGCGCGCCGCGTTCCGACACGCGTTGACGCCGAGGGCTGTATCTTCCCGGCCAGCGACGACTCGCGCACCATCATCAATTGCCTGCTCGATGAGGCGGCCCGCCTGGGGGTGGAAGTCAAGACGGAGGCCGGGGTCTCATCCCTTCGGAAAGGGGAGCACGTCTCGTTCGAGATCGAAACCGGGAACGGCGACCGATACCTCGCCCGAAACGTGCTGGTAGCCACGGGCGGCGGGCGAACCCTGTCGGCCAGCCCCTACGGCTGGGCCGAGGCGCTCGGGCACACCATCGTCCCGCCGGTTCCGTCGCTGTTCACCTTCAACATCGCCGACCCCCGGCTGGAGGGGTTGGCCGGGGTGGTCGTGGAAGACGCCATCGCGCAACTGCCCGATTTCGGCCTGGAACAGCGCGGCCCGCTGCTGGTCACTCACTGGGGCGTCAGCGGCCCGGCGGTGCTGAAGCTCTCCGCCTGGGGCGCTCGCTTTTTGCACGATGCCCATTATGACGCCGTTCTGCGCGTCAACTGGCTGCCAGCCTTTCACACGGACAGCCTTTACCATGCCCTGTTGTCCATCAAAGAAAACCTGCCGAAGCAAAAAGCTGCCGCCCAGGATCCCAACCGTAAAATTCCCCAACGATTATGGGCGCGGCTGGCGCTGGCGGCGGGGATTGCCGAAAATCAGGCCTGGGGGGATGTGTCGAAGCACGCCATTAACCGCCTCGCCGGTGAGTTGACGCGGGGTGAGTTCCGCATCCAGGGGAAAGGGGTATTCAAGGATGAATTTGTGACCTGCGGGGGGATCAACCTGAAAGAGGTCAATTTCAAGACGATGGAAAGCCGGCGCTGCCCGGGGCTTTACTTTGCCGGGGAGATTCTCGACATTGACGGCCTCACAGGCGGCTACAATTTCCAAGCCGCCTGGACGACCGGCTGGCTGGCGGGGCAGGCTGTCGCCGGGGCAGATGTAGTCTAGCCCCTTGCGGGCGTGCTTGTGGACGGGCGCCAGGCCCTAGACTACGGTATTAACTGAATCCACCGGTACTCATACGGCTCCAATCGGAACGTGAAAGGCCCCTGCACCCGGTCGCAGGATCGCCCAGGGGATAGCAAATCAACCGGCTGCATCTCCCCCCAGCGGCTCAGGTCGAGCGCCGCCGTCTGCGGGTCAGCCGACAAATTGTGCAGCGCCAGGATCGTCTCGTCGTCGAAGGTGCGCGCCAGCGCCAGCACAGCGCCGCTCGCCGCCGGGAGAAATTCACACCGCCCCCAGCCGAAAACGGGATGCGCCTTGCGCACGGCGATCATGCGCCGGATGGTGTGATACAACGAGCCGGGGTCACGCCGCTGCGCGGCGACGTTGACGCGCAGCGGGCTGTACTCGCCATCAACCACCGGGGCGTAGAGGCGCTCCGCCGGGGATGGGGAAAACCCGGCGTTCGGGCCGTCAGTCCACTGCATGGGGGTGCGCAGCCCGGTGCGGTCGGGCAGGCCGATGTTGTCGCCCATGCCGATCTCGTCCCCGTAATAGATCACTGGTGAGCCGGGCAGGGTGAAGAGCAGCGAGTTCGCCAGCTCGATCTTGCGGCGGTCGTTGTCGAGCAGCGGGGCCAGTCGGCGGCGGATGCCCAGGTTGAGGCGCATCAGCGGGTCGGGGGCGTAGGTTTGCCACATCCAATCCCGCTCTTCGGGGGTGACCATTTCGAGGGTCAGTTCGTCGTGGCAGCGCAGGAAGGTGGCCCACTGGCAGGTCTTGGGCAGGGGCGGCGTGCGGGCCAGGATTTCCTTGATTGGCGCCGCGTCCCCTTTGGCCAGCGCCATGTAGATACGCGGCATCAGGGGAAAGTGGAAATTCATGTGCATCTCGTCGCCATCCCCAAAGTAGGGACGCACATCCTCGGGCCATTGGTTGGCCTCCGAGAGCAGCATCGTGCCGGGGGCGTAAGCGTCAACGAAGGCGCGCAGCCGCTTGAGGTAAGCGTGCGTCTCGGGGAGATTCTCGCAGTTGGTGCCCTCTCGCTCGAAGAGATAGGGGGGCGCGTCCACCCGGATGCCGTCCACCCCCTGGTCAATCCAAAACTGGACCACACTCAGCATGGCGCGCTGAACTTCGGGATTGTCGTAATTCAGGTCGGGCTGATGGTAAAAGAAGCGGTGCCAATAAAACTCCCCGCGCAGGGGGTCAAAGGTCCAATTGGATTTTTCGGTATCGAGGAAGATGATGCGGGCATCTTTATAGCGGTCGTCGGTCTGGCTCCACACGTACCAATCGCGGTAGCGGGCATGCTCCGTGTGGTGCGGGTCGCGCGAGGCCTGGAACCAGGGGTGCTGGTCGGATGTGTGGTTGGGCACCAGCTCGACGACAATTTTCAGCCCGCGCTGGTGCGCCCCGGCCACCAGCGCCCGAAAATCGTCCATATTGCCGTACATTGGCTGGATATTGTGGTAATCACTGACATCGTAGCCGTCATCCCGCAAGGGCGAGGGTGTGATCGGCAGCAGCCAGATCGCTGTCACACCCAGCTCTTGCAGATAGTCGAGGTGCGAGGTCACGCCAGCCACATCGCCGATGCCGTTGGCATTCGTGTCGGCGAAGGCGCGCACGTACAACTCGTAAAAAACTGCGTCTTTGTACCAATAAATATCGCTCATTTGTGAACCCTTTACTCATACTCTCGTTCCCACGCTCTGCGCCCCCGGAGCGAGACGCAGAGCGTCTACCCGCTGTGACAACGCAGAGCGTTGTCACCAGAAATAATTACTCTCGTTCCCACGCTCCGCGTGGGAATGCCCCCTCAGACGCTCTGCGTCTCCTGATCGAGACGCAGAGCGTCTATCCCCGGTGACAACGCAGAGCGATGTCGCCAGTCGTCAGCCTTTAACCGAGCCAGCCAGCAGCCCGCGCACGAAGTAACGCTGCAAGCCGAAGAACACGATCATCGGCAGGGCCATCGAGATGAAAGCCGCCGCGGTGAGCAGATGCCAGCCGCTGCCCAGGGAGGTGACCATATTGCCGATTTGATAGGTAAGCACCGGATTTTGACCGCCGAGGAAGACCAGCGCCACCAGCAGGTCGTTCCAGATCCATAGGAATTGGAAGATGCCCAGGGAGGCAATCGCTGGAACCGAAAGGGGGATGGCCAACTGGTAGAACGCGGTCCAATGCGAGGCTCCATCGAGATAAGCCGACTCGAACACCTCACGCGGCAGGCTGCCGATGAAATTACGCATCAAATAGATGGCATACGGCAAGCCAAATCCTGTATGGAAGAGCCAGATGCCGAGGAACGTGCCATTCAGCCCGGCCTGGGCATACAGCTTCGAGACGGGAATGAGCGTCATCTGCAGCGGCACCACCTGCAAGCCAACCAACAGCGCGAAGATCCACTGGCGGCCGGGGAAGTGCATCCACGAGAGGGCATAGGCGGCAAATGCAGCGAACAGGATCGGGAGAAGCGTCGAGGGGATCGTGACCAACAGACTGTTCAGAAAAGCGCGCCCCATACCGCGCGGGTTGCCCAGGTCACGCCAGTTGCAGTACAGGTCGGTAGCCTGAGTCCCGGCAGCGCAGTCGGCCCGGTAGGTGTTCGTGCCGCGGTAGCCCACCATGGCATCAATGTAATTATCCAAAGTGAAGCGCGGCCTCATCTCGATGCCAGAAAGACGGCGCAGATATTGGATAATGTTGGCGGCCTGCTGTTCATCGGGAACCGGCGTGGTACCGGTATGCGGCTGGCCGTCAATCTCTTTTTTGAGCATGGCGATCAGGTTGAACGAGCGCCGGTAACTCGTCGCCATCTCGGGGTTGGACAGGTCGGCGGCGGCCAGGGTCTTCCCATCATCGCCGTGACAGGCCGCACAGGATGCTTTGTATTCCTTTGCGCCGGTAGGGGCCGAGAGCACCGTCCACCAGCCGGTGTCGTTCACGTCTTGAAACGGGCGGAATGATGTGACCAGCAGGCCAATCGTCGGCAGGAGCCAGATCATGCACAGGCCGATCAGAATGATGTGTACCGGCAGGTTGCGCAGCGAGTGTCTGAGATGTTCGAGTTTCATCGAGCTGCCTCCTGCGCCCGGAAGCGCCGAATGTTCAGGACCATGGCAGGGATGATGACGGCAATGAGCACGATGGCAATCGCCGCTGCCCGCCCGGTCTGGTGGCTGGTGTACATCTCGATATACATGCGGTTGGCGATGACCTCAGTCCCGTAGTTACCGCCGGTCATCACGTATACGATATCGAAAATCTTGAGCACGTTGATGACCATGGTGGTGACGACGACGGTGATCGTGGGCAGGATTTGCGGGATCATGATATCCGAAAAGACCCGCCATTCCGAAGCGCCGTCCACGCGCGCCGCCTCCAGGATTTCCACCGGCACCCCTTTGAGCGCCGCGGCGAGAATGGTCATGCAGAATCCCGTCCACATCCACACCCCGACCACGATCAGCGCGACCGTGTTCAATTGCGGCGTCCCGAGCCAGAAAACCGGTTTGAAGCCGAGTGAAGACACGAAGGCGTTCAGGAATCCGATCTGCACCTGGCTGGTGCCAAAATCGTAGACGAACTTCCAAATGACGCCCGCCCCCACAAACGAGATTGCCATTGGCATGAAAATAATCGCTTTCGCCAATGGCTCGTAGCGCACCCGGTCAGCCAGGGTGGCGATCAGCAATCCGAGCAGCACCGTCCCGCTGACCATGAGGAGGATCCATTTGAGATTATTGACGAAGGATGTCCGCATAATCTCCGAAGTCAGCGCGTAGCGATAGTTTTCTAAGATGCCCCAGCATGGCTGACCCGGCTGGCAGTTTGTGGTGGCCCACCCGGTGTTATCGGTATTGCGGAAACTCAGATAAAATGTATTCAGCCCGGGATAAACGATGAACGTCATCATCACCAGCAGCGCAGGCAGGAGGTACAGCCAGGGGACGATGCGGCCTTGCTGCATTATTCCGGGGATTTGATCAGCTTTAGCAGCCATGCTCTCCCTTCCTTTTTCATTATTCATCCATCACGAAAATCTGTAGCCTAGCCCCTTGTGGGCGTACCGCCATAGAACAGCGGGTAACAGAGTTTTGCAAACGGGCGCAAGGCTTTAGGCTACGTTTCGTTGCTTCAATCACAGATGATAGAAGCCGGGCGTCTAAAAATCAGACGCCCGGCTTTTACATGCTTGTGGTTTACTTGAGAGCTTCGGCCTGGACAGCCGCGGCGGCGTCCAGTTGGGCCTGGAGATCCTGCCCGTTGACGAAGTTGACGAGAGCGGTCCACTCGGCTTTGCCAAACCCACCGGGGATCGTGTCCCCGATGTCGGGGGTGAACCCCTGGGTGTTGGCTAACGCCTCGCCCTTCTTGATCAACGCCGGGTCAACGTAGTTGCCCGCCGCACCCTTGTTCGGCGACAGGTCGAAGCTGGCTTTCGCCCAGTTCTCCCCGCCCAACTCGGATGACAGATACCCCACCAGCGCCCGCACCGCTGGCGTGTCAGCGAACGCCATCATCCAGTCCGCACCGCCCTGCAAACCCTGCGCTCCGGGGATCACGAAGAAATCATAGTCCGTCCCGTACACCAGGTCGGGGTACTTCTTGGCAACCTCACCCCCCGCAAACCCGGATTGCTTCACCATCATCGCCTCCGGCGGATCCCCAAACGGCTTGTAGATCGCTTCCAGAAAAGCCGTCGAAAGCGTCCCCTGCGACCCGCCTACCGTGTACTTCGGGTCCGTCGCCCACTTGCCATACTGCTCGTAGGCGGCTTTCACACCCGCATCATTGTAGGGCACTGCCCCAGAGATGATGTCCAGCACGTACTGCGGCCCCTGCTGCACCAGCAGCAAGTCCTGAATGAAGTCCGACCCGGTCCACCCCGTCGCATCCCCTGACTCCATCCCCATGCTCCACGGCACATCCCCGTTGGCGACCATCGCCTCCACCAACGCATCCAGTTCCGCCCAGCTCGTCGGCACAACATACCCCTTCGCCTCGAACACCACCGGACTGTACCAGATGATCGTCTTGATGTCCGCCTTCACCGGCAGCCCCACCCACTTCCCGTTGACCGTCCCAGGCGTCTTGAAGAAGTCCGCATAGTTCTCGCCATGCGCACCCAACGCGTCCATCGCAATCAGATCGTCCTGATACTGCACCAACTGCGATACATTGTAGAACGCTATGTCGGGCGGCGTCCCCGCCTGCACCTTCGTGTCCAGCAGCGCCTGGTCACGGCTCGACTCAGGCTTGATCACGATCCCGCATTCATCCACCAGCGGCTTCAGAATCTCGTTCAACCGAGTCTCCTCAGCCCCTGACCATTGATACAACATGCTCACCTCGTCCCCCGCCTTCGCCCCCATACAATCTATCCCACTCGCAGCCGGAACCGCCGTAGCAGCCGGCGCGCCGCTCAAGGCTTCGGCCTGGACAGCCGCGGCGGCGTCCAGTTGGGCCTGGAGATCCTGCCCGTTGACGAAGTTGACGAGAGCGGTCCACTCGGCTTTGCCAAACCCACCGGGGATCGTGTCCCCGATGTCGGGGGTGAACCCCTGGGTGTTGGCTAACGCCTCGCCCTTCTTGATCAACGCCGGGTCAACGTAGTTGCCCGCCGCACCCTTGTTCGGCGACAGGTCGAAGCTGGCTTTCGCCCAGTTCTCCCCGCCCAACTCGGATGACAGATACCCCACCAGCGCCCGCACCGCTGGCGTGTCAGCGAACGCCATCATCCAGTCCGCACCGCCCTGCAAACCCTGCGCTCCGGGGATCACGAAGAAATCATAGTCCGTCCCGTACACCAGGTCGGGGTACTTCTTGGCAACCTCACCCCCCGCAAACCCGGATTGCTTCACCATCATCGCCTCCGGCGGATCCCCAAACGGCTTGTAGATCGCTTCCAGAAAAGCCGTCGAAAGCGTCCCCTGCGACCCGCCTACCGTGTACTTCGGGTCCGTCGCCCACTTGCCATACTGCTCGTAGGCGGCTTTCACACCCGCATCATTGTAGGGCACTGCCCCAGAGATGATGTCCAGCACGTACTGCGGCCCCTGCTGCACCAGCAGCAAGTCCTGAATGAAGTCCGACCCGGTCCACCCCGTCGCATCCCCTGACTCCATCCCCATGCTCCACGGCACATCCCCGTTGGCGACCATCGCCTCCACCAACGCATCCAGTTCCGCCCAGCTCGTCGGCACAACATACCCCTTCGCCTCGAACACCACCGGACTGTACCAGATGATCGTCTTGATGTCCGCCTTCACCGGCAGCCCCACCCACTTCCCGTTGACCGTCCCAGGCGTCTTGAAGAAGTCCGCATAGTTCTCGCCATGCGCACCCAACGCGTCCATCGCAATCAGATCGTCCTGATACTGCACCAACTGCGATACATTGTAGAACGCTATGTCGGGCGGCGTCCCCGCCTGCACCTTCGTGTCCAGCAGCGCCTGGTCACGGCTCGACTCAGGCTTGATCACGATCCCGCATTCATCCACCAGCGGCTTCAGAATCTCGTTCAACCGAGTCTCCTCAGCCCCTGACCATTGATACAACATGCTCACCTCGTCCCCCGCCTTCGCCCCCATACAATCTATCCCACTCGCAGCCGGAACCGCCGTAGGCGGCACAGCCGTGGGAGGAACTGAGGTTGGGGGAACGGTTGTGGGTGTGGCGGTCGCCCCGCCGCAAGCTGTGACCAGCATGGCGAGGATGACAACCATTGAAATTACAAACCAGATACGCCTGTTCATTTTTCTCCTCCGAAATAGTGAAAACTAATGGGTAGAAACTGTTGAATTTTGGGTTTATGGGATGCTCGAGAAATGTTCAGCCAGTATTTCCTCCTTCTAAAACAGGCTTACTTACGGATAGACAGATTGGCGCCGCTGGAATCGCGAACAACCAATTGGGTTTCCAAAATTATTTGGGTGAGATTGACTTCGTCGCCCGAGATCAACCGGATGAGCAGATCGGCGCCGCCAAACCCCAGCCCCAACGCGGGCAGCCGGATGGTGGTAAGGGGCGGATCCATGAATTCAGCCAGGGGGATATCGTCGAAACCGACCAGGGCGATATCCTCGGGAACCCGCAGCCCAACCTGGCGAATAGCCTGGACAGCGCCCAACGCCACCGTATCCGATGCAACGAATACCGCGGTCGGGCGCAGCTCCTGAGCGAGCAGGTCGTTCATCGCTGTGTAGCCGCTTTGAGGCGTGAAGTTTCCGTAGCGCACCAGCCGGTCATCGGATTGAATACCGGATAAGGTCAGCGCCTGGCGATAACCGGCCAGGCGGGCTGTGCTGGCGGTATAGGCCAGCGGCGCGTTGGTGATCATGGCAATGCGCTGATGCCCCAATTCGATCAAATGCTGGGTTGCCATGCATGCCCCGCCTACGTTGTCTACGTCCACAAAGGGAATATCACTGTCCGGAAGCTGGCCCAAGAGAACAACTTTAGCTCCCTCGGCGCGAATTTTGAGCAGATCTTCATCGTCGGAGCGGGGGCCGGAGAGCACGATGCCGTCTGCGTGGCGCTCGTTGATCAGCCTGAGATACGTGCCGGAGTTGTCCCCCGGGGGAATCGGCTCGAAAAGGGTGTGGAACCCCTGGGCCGAGGCCGCCTGGCTCAGGCCGCTCAACACCTGGGGCATAAAGTGATCAGCGAAGGCCTGCTCGTGACTCTGGCGCAGGACAAATCCGATGACATTCGTCTGCCCGGCAGCCATACGCCGGGCGGTGGCATCTGGGTGATAATTCAACTGCCGGGCGGCTTCGAACACCCGCCGGCGCGTATCTTCGCTGATCTGCATTCCTGGGACATTGTTCAAAACAAACGAAACTGTGGTTCGAGAAACCCCCGCAAGCCGGGCAACATCATGGCTGGTCACACGCTTAGTGCTCATCAGATCGGCCCTTTTCTTAACTAACACGAGTTACTAACACGTGTTAGTAATATAGCAAAAAAAAAGGCGCTTGTCAATAAGCAATTTTGGCTCTTGCAATTCTCATTTTGTCATCGCGAGTGGGATGAGGGCGAAGAACGCCCATCTGACCTGAAGAAACCGTCATTGCGAGTGAGCGCACTTTGCGAGCAAAGCAATCTCCCGGCAGTGGTGAGACTACTTCGCCAAAGGTTTGTCCTGAGCCCGTCGAAGGAACGGCTCTCAGCGACACCCAAAAGTCAGATTGGCTGGCCGCTCGATTGACGGACAATCAACTGCGGCGAGAGCAGAGAACAAATAGATTCTCGGAGGGGATCTTCGAGCGCCCCCACCAGGAGCGAAATGACTTGCTGGCCGATCTCCCACACCGGTTGGCGCACGGAAGTCAGAGATGGGCGCAGGTATTGGGCCATTGGGTTATCGTCGAACCCGGTGACAGCAACATCCACGCCGACTTGCAAGCCGCGGGCTTCCACGGCGCTCATCGCGCCGATGGCCATAATGTCGTTGAATGCCACGAGCGCGGTAGGACGCTGCGCTGCGGGCAGTTCGAGCAGTTCCTCTGCGGCGGTCTGCCCAAAGTCGAGCGTACCCTGGCCGCGTCGAATCCACTCGGGAAGCGGCGTCACCCCGGCTTTTTCCAGGGCTGCCAGGTACCCGCTCATACGATTCTGTCCAACCCGTGACTCCTCGGGCCAGGCCAAAGCTGCGATGCGGAGATGCCCCTGGCTCAACAGGTGTTCGACCACCTGGCGCATACCGTCAGCGCCATCCACATCAACGCACGGGAAATTCCATTCGGGGTTCGAGCGCCCAAAGGCGACGAAGGGGAATTTCTGCCGGCGCAGGAAATCTATCCGAGGATCGTCGAATTCGACGCTGGAGATGACAAACCCATCCACGCGGTTGGTTTCGATGAGGTCACGATACCCAGCAATGATCTCGCTCCCGGAGTGATGGGGAAAGCACAGCACATGATACCCGGCTCCCTCGGCGGCTTGCGCCATGCTTTGCAGGAACGAATCGAGAATGGCATTCCCCTGATCGGGCGAAGCTGGCTGCCACGAGTAACCGATCAGGCGGCTGCGCTGCTGGCGCATATTGCGTGCGATCAGGTTCGGGCGGTAGCCCAATTCCTGCACAGCAGCATGGATGCGGGCTTCTGTCTCTTTCGAGACCTGCACTTGCTTATTGAGCACCTTCGAAACAGTCTGGTAGCTGACACCTGCTCGGGCAGCGACTTCTTTGAGGGTAATTTGACGTGCCATCAGGCTCCTTCGTAGATGGCCGGAAAATGATATTTGTTCGTGCGGGGCGCGAACAAATATCATTTTCCGGATTCTTCTCCAGCCGCGCGGCGGCTATAGTTTTCGGCGCTAATCAGTCTTCGACTACGCTCAGACTGCCTGTTTAACCACCCTGAGCGCAGTCGAAGGGGCCTTTTGCACTAGAAACTATTATAACCAAGTGTCGTGTCACCGCAGGACTATAGGCAAATAGACCTTGTGGTAGACATGTACGACAAAAGTGCGGCTCACTATACCGCCGTCAAGATCGGTGATGGTGACCGTGACCGTGTAATTTCCAGCGGCAGCGAAGGTGTGATCGAAGCTGAAATCATAAACGCCCGCCGCGAGATCGAGGGATTCAGTGATACCAGGCGCCCACTCGATCGTGACCGTGTGGGAATCCAGCCAACCGGGATCAACGAATACCGCCGTCACTGTGACCACCTCACCCGGCAGCACGTTCTGGTCAGGCAGTGGATCCAGCGCGGGGGCAACGTTGTTCACGGTGACCAACAGGCTGTCGCTGTCAACCAAACCGCCGGTGTCGGTGATGGTCAGCGTTACCGTGAACACGCCCTCATCGGCATAGCTATGGGTAGGTATCAGCGAGCCAACGAGGATCGAGCCATCCCCTAGATCCCAGTGAATCGTATCCGCCGCCGGGACCAGCCGCCCTGGGTCGTTGTTGACACCGGTGAAGTGGACAACCTGACCTTCGTCAACAGTCTGGTCGGGACCAGCATTCACGTCAGGCGGGTCGTTGACATTGGTAACGTTGATCGTCACCGTCGCAAGATTGGAGGTCAACCCGCCATCGGTCGCACGATAGGTGAAAGTGTCCACCCCAAAGAAGTCAATCCCCGGAGAATAAACGAAAGAGCCATCCGCATTGAGCGTCAGCAACCCGTGAGCCGGGCCGCTCTCCCAGATGGCAGTGACCGTGCCGCTGTCCGCGTCGGAATCGTTCGCCAGCACGCCGCCGGTGCGATAGTAGATCACACCGTTCCAGGTGCGGGGAGAGAATACATCACCCCAATTAGGTCCATTACCGACACCTAAGTGCAGTTCCAGGTCGCCGTTGTTGTAGGTATTCTCTCCATCGGTGTAATTCATATAGCCATAGCTGACATCCGGCAATTGAATATACAGACCGTATGTCTCTCCAGCCGGGATCGCCAGGCCGCCGATGGGCACGTGAGTAGGGTTATTGTAGCCTTGCGGCGTTACGATTGCACTGCCCAAAAAGACCCAATCGGCAGGGGTGGTCTCAGATCCCACATAAGTACCAGACTTGTACCAGACCTCGACAACTTCTAAAGGACGCCCGCTGCTGATATTCACATCGAAACCGGTGATGAAGATTTCGTTGATGGCGGTCACATCGAACATGTTACCGGAATAGGCATTATCCGAGGCGAACATGGTTGGGATGTCAGAGATGGCGGTCGGTACAACCAGGGCGATTTCTTCGGTGGTGGTGTAAACATCATTGACCGCTGCCGGCGCATCGGGAATAGGCTCTACGAGTAGATAAGCCGTAGCGACATTGGACTGAGAGATGCCATCCGTCACAAAGTAAGTAAACCGGTCGTAGCCGAAGTAATTTGTGTCGGGTGTATAAGAGAAAGAACCGTCGGCGTTGAGCGTCAGCGCCCCGTGCAGGGTGGGAACATCCAGTGAGAGAGTGATACTCTCACCATCCACATCGAAATCGTTGCTCAGCACGCCCGGCGCAGGCACAGTCAGTGCGGTATCCTCCAGGGTGAGGTAGGCCACGTTCGTGATCTGAACATTATCCACCATCCAGCCGAAGTAGTTATTCGTAATGGCATCTACACTATCAAAGCGGAAACGGATAAGGACCGTTTGCCCCGCGTAAGGTCTCAGGTCGAAATCAACCAGATACCAGTGCAACTCGCTTTCCAACTCACCCAAAAGAATCCATGACGCACCGTCATCTGTGGAGATCTCTACATAGCGGCGATCCCAGCTAGGGAGGGCGGATTCCTCATTCACACTGTGGGCCTCGCCGCCTTCGCTCACCGAATTTTCCAGACTCACGTTCTCCGTATCCTCATAGCTCCAGAAGGTCAGACGCGGCATACCCTCCGTTGGCAGATTAATCGGTGTGAGCAGTGTGAGCGTACCCGTAACGGTAGTTCCAGTGCTATAGGTACAAATGCCATCCTGGCCAAAATAGGCGCTGTTACTGGGGCTGGGGAAGGGGACTACGATTGCCCCACAAGGATCAGACTCAGCCTCCGGGTTCCACAGGCCGTTCATGGCCCAATTGCCATACCCGCTTTCGAAATCATCTACGAAAAGCACAGGCCCCCCACTCGCCGGATCAGCCACGGCCACAGGCGTATCTTGAACCGGCAGCACTTCGATGTACGCGATTGCAACCGTCGAAGTGTAAATTCCGTCAGACAAATGATATGCAAAACTATCCACGCCAAAGTAATCGGGGTCAGGTTGATAGTCAAACGAACCGTCCCCGTAGAGGGAAAACATGCCATGCAGGGGAGACTCATCCAAATATACCAACAGCGCATCGCCATCCGGGTCAAAGTCATTTTCCAGGATGCCAGGAGCGGCGACATTCAGAGCGGTATCCTCGAGGGTCGTCCATACCCCGTGGGCGTTAGCGCCATCCCCGCCCAGGGCGGCGATGCGATAAGGCGTAATCACAGTGCGAAGGTTAAGGCCGCTGCGGGTGAAAACCGTGTACTGCGGATTGTAGTAATCCCCTGTGTAGATATGCTGTCCGATCACCGCCACACCCGCATTGAAAGACGCCAGCCCGGTGGCAAAGCTGTTGATCAACAGTCCTGATTGCGGATCGAGGAGATAAATCGTATCGCCGGTGACGTTGATTGCAATCAGCGCATCCGGCTGGCGGATGCCCGCCAGTCCCCAAGGCTCAACGCTCGGATTCAACCCATTGATATCCAGCGTTTCGATCACTGTCAGAGTAGCCGGATCATAAACATGAATATCGAATGATCCGTAATCGGTGATGTAAATCAGACCGTTGAGCGCGGCCAGCCCATCATAATTGCCTGAGCCAGCAGTAATAACCTGGCTGAACAGAATGGCGCCGGTAGCCGGGTCGAGTTGGTAGAGTGTATCGCTGCCAAGACCGTTGATGAACCACAGGCTGGCGCCATCAAAGGCCAGGCCGTCCGATCCATCGCCGAATGCCTCTGGGGCAGAAAAGCGGTGGATTTCTGCGCCGGTGAGGGGATCAATCTCGACGATGTCGTCAGTCGAGCTGAACGGAGCCACAAACAGCCGGCCGGGGTCATCCTGCGCCATGGGAGGGTAGTTGAGGCGCGGGGTGTAGGCCAGCCCATACATATTCAGGCCGTTGTTGCCGGAACTGAGTACACTGCCATCCACGGATGAGACCACGTACCAATTCCCATCGGCACAGGCCAGGGTAAGTTCTCCTGGCCCGATGGCCGCAATACCAGTTCCGCCGTAACCGCAGCCAGCAGCGGCATTGGGGATCGTGCGAACCACCGCCCCGGTGAGAGGGTCTGTGCCGTAGATTACACTATTATTCAACTGCCAGAGCAGCCTGCCGTCGAACGCCAACCCTTCGATAGAGTCTTGTCCTGGGATCGTGCGAATCAGCACACCGGTGACCGGGTCACGGAAGTCAATAACGGAGTCGGGTTCCTCGCCCCGATAAATTGCCAGGTCGCTGTACACCAGGGTCATCCCCTGCAAATACTCCAAATCCCCCGACCAGCGGTACAGCTCGACGCCGCTGAAATCGTGCGCCACCACCTCTTGCGAAGAGAAGTGTCCGGTCCAAATAGTCTGACCGTCGGTGGCGATATCGTTCGGATTGGTCGCGCCGGCGGGAAAGCTGAACATGTTGACCATCGAAGCATCCAGAATGTGGACAGCCGTGTCTGACCACGTGGACGCGACGTATCCACCTGGCGCGGAGAAGTTATCCACCGTGGCGCGGTTGTTATAACCCACAACGCCGACGCCGAGTCCTTCAGGCGGGGGGGCATTGGTACACGTGTAGGTTTGATCCGACAATGCGCCGCCATTAACGTTGGTGAATGCGATATTAACGTCCGTCCCCACACGTTCGACTTGCATGTGGGCGGTGTTAAAGGGAGCGCTCAATGAAAAGAAGCCGCCGCCGGCGCCCCAACTATTACTGTTGTTGCCGGTGTAGCAGCCGTAATATGCAAAGCCAGCGCCGCCAGTGTTTTGCTGGACTTTGATGAACAGATTGTTGACGCCAGCGCCATAATTCAACACGAAACCAGCGTATTGCACATTGGCTGTGCCATCCACAGCCACATCACCTTCGACGACGTTGCCGAAAGCGCCGTTATACGTGGCAATACCGCTAGCGTCACCGCGCGCCGCGTTGCCGGCGATGGCGAATGTACCGGCTTTGACCGTCCAGTTCGGCCCCAGCGGGCCGTCGGGACGGTTGAAATCGTCGAGCCAGGCTGAAATTGCATAAGCCGTTTGGGCCGCCTGAAAAGCCAGGATCACCGCCAGGAGCATGGCAGCCGCTGACAGGCAGGCGCGCCGATTGGTTTTGAAACTGACGCAAGAAAAGATTTTCCCGAACATTGGTCTTCCTCCTTAGAAGATATTTCAAATGGCTAGGAATGACAGGATACCCCTCCAGCTATATTGTCACAAAATCTCACATCACTGTCAATGGGCAATAGTTTCCCCGCACGGCTCAAAGCTCCCTGAACGTTGGTTCATTGGAGTATCCATCATGGGCAAGCCTATCTGGCGGCGCAGTGTGGTTCGGATTGCCAATCCGATCTACCGCCGGCAGTGCATCACGGCTCATCTCAACCAGCCCACCCGATTTGATATACAAATCGAGCCAGAATCAGTTATAATAATTCAGACTAAGTGGGTCTGATTTAGGTTGTATCGAATCCTGTATTCCTGTTTTCTCCCAGACCAACAACTGAATAACCACCATTTCAACCTGTCCAAAGGAGTTCCAACGATGAACAAGCTTAAGCTCTACCGCCTGCTCAATATTTTGATGATTAGCCTATTCGTAACGGCGGCTGTAATGCCCTCGGAGCGCGCGGCTGCAACCGTGACGCCGACTGTCCAACCGGCAAGCGCCCCGCAGTCTCCTGGCGTTAGCGGGCCTTATGTCAGCGAGCCGGTCACGCCCGGGATCAGCCCGGAGGTGAGCACACTGCCGGTTGCCCCAGCCTGGCAGCCCGGCGACTCGGCTTACGAAAGCGCCCCGCGCCAGAATCCGCTCGGCCAACGCGAACCGATCTTACCGCAGGCTGGATTTTTAGACTCGCTGGTGCAGCTCACATCCCAATCGGTCGCCAGCGCCCCCGCGCCTATGCTGAACTTTGCCGGTATCGGCGCCGGCGGATCCGTTCCACCCGATACGAATGGCGACGTTGGCCCCAACCATTACGTTCAAATGGTCAATACCTCTTTTGCCATCTACAATAAAAGCGGCGTGCTCCTGGCTGGTCCAACAGCCATCAACGCCCTGTGGACTGGCCAGGGCAACGCCTGCGAAGCCAACAACGATGGCGATCCGATCGTGGTATACGATTCCCTGGCCGACCGCTGGCTGTTGAGCCAGTTCGCAGTGCCCAATCCTTACTATATATGCATTGCCATTTCCCAAACATCAAATCCTATGGGGGCATATTACCTCTACCAGTTCAGCATGGCCGAATTTCCCGATTACTTCAAATTTGGAGTCTGGCCGGATGCCTACTATATGTCATCTAACGAGTCCTCTGCAGCCGCTTACGCATTCGACCGCAATAACATGTTAGCTGGCGCAGCAGCCACTTATCAACGCTTCTCCAACAGCGGGAACTTCATGCTGCCCAGCGATATAGACGGCCCCACCCCGCCCCCGGCTGGCTCCCCCAACTACTTCTACACTATGATGGACAGCGCCTTTTGGGGCGGCGCGAACGACCGCCTGGAGATCTGGGAATTTCACGTAGACTGGATCACCCCCGCCAATTCCACCTTCACCCTGGGCGACACCCTCCTCGTCACCCCCTTCGATTATACGGTATGTGGATTCTTCGTCCTGGCCTGCATCGCGCAGCCAGCGCCCGGCCAACTGATTGACGCTGTCTCCGAATGGCCAATGTGGCGCTTTGCCTATCGCAACTTCGGGACGCACCAGACATTGGTGGGCAATTTCGCGGTGGACGTGGATAACACCAACCACGCCGGCATCCGCTGGTTCGAGCTGCGCAACGCCGGGGCCGGATGGGGTCTCTTCCAGGAGGGGACGCACGCCCCCGACGGGCACAGCCGCTTCATGGGCAGCATCGCCATGGACCGGGACGGAAATATCGCCCTCGGTTACAGCGTTTCCAGCGCCACGCTCAACCCATCCATTCGCTACACCACTCACCTTATCACCGACACCCTGGGAACCCTCCAGCCCGAGGCCACTCTGATCACCGGCGGCGGCGTGCAGACCGGCGGCTTCAACCGCTGGGGAGACTACAGCGCCATGAGCGTTGACCCCGCCGACGAGTGTACATTCTGGTATACCAACGAATATTACGCGGTCACCTCCGCCGCCGGTTGGGCGACCCGCATCGGCACATTCAAAATCCCCTCGTGCGGGGTAGTCGCCCCGCAGAGCGATCTTTCGGTGACCAAGAGCGACGCCCCCGATCCCGTCTTCGCCAATCAGCCGTTCACTTACACGATCGCCATCGCTAATGGCGGCCCGGTGACTGCTACCAACGTGGTGATGACCGATACACTCCCGGCGGGCGTGACCATCTCGGCGATCAACGGCGCCCCGGGGCTTTGTCAAAATACCGCGGGAACTGTGGCCTGCGCCATGGGCGATCTGCCCTCCGGGGGAGCGATCAGCGCCACGCTGAGCGTCACCACCACCCTGGGCGGCATGATCACCAACTCCGTCATCGTCGCCGCCGACCAGGTTGACCCCAACCCCGCTAACAACACCGCCGCGACCAACACTGTCGTCATCGCCCTTGCCGATCTCAGCCTGACCAGCGTCGTCTCTCCCACCACCGCTTTCGTCGGCCAAACGCTGATGTATACCCTCACCATCACGAACAACGGGCCATCTGGCGCGTCGGCCATCACCCTCAACGACACGCTGCCGATCAGCGTCACCTACCTGTCGGCCAGCCCCGGATGCAGCGAGGCAGGCGGGCTTGTGTCCTGTTCTCCGGGCAGCCTGGCTGCCGGGGACAGCCTGGCGATCACGATAACGGTGCAGATCACCGCCGCCGGGTCGCTCGACAATCAGGCCGTGGTCACCGCCGGAACGATGGACCCCAACCTGGCGAATAACCAGTCCACGGCGGTAGTCTCCGTCGAATGGAGGCTGTGGCTGCCTATCGTCATAAAACAGTAACATAGAACCGAAAATTTGATGTTCGTGCGTGTGAAACACGCACGAACATCAAATTTTCGGGTTTCCTCCCCCCATCGTTGGCGGCGGCTGCATTATAATCATTCCATGCCTAAAACCTACTCCCAATACGTTTGCCAGCAATGCGGGCGCGTCTCGGCCCGACTGATGGGGCGCTGCCCGCAGTGCAACGCCTGGAACAGCATGGTCGAGGAGATCGTGGCCCCGCCGCCCACCACCGCCAAAGGCAAGCCGCGCGGCATCAGCGGCATCTCCACCCCGCGCAAACTGTCGGAGGTGGATTCGCTCAGCGAGGCGCGCATGCCGCTGGCGATGGGCGAGTTCGCCCGCGTGCTGGGCGGCGGCATCGTCCCCGGCTCGATCGTGCTCATCGGCGGCGACCCGGGCATCGGCAAAAGCACGCTGATGCTGCAAGTGGCCCTCGAAATGGCCGGCGAGCATACGGTGCTGTACGTCTCGGGCGAGGAGTCCGAGCGGCAGATCAAGATGCGGGCTGACAGGCTGGCGGCCCTCACCCCCCAGCCCTCTCTCCCAAAAGATGGGCGAGGTGAGGAGGAAGCGGGGGGGCTTTTCCTCGTCACCGAGACCAATTTGGGGGTGATCTTCGAGCATATTGCTTCGGTCAAACCGGAGCTGCTCATCATCGACTCCATCCAGACCACGTACATCCCGGAGCTGGATTCCTCGGCGGGATCGGTATCCCAGGTTCGGGAGTGCGCTTCGCGCCTGCGGGAGCTGGCAAAATCCAGCGGGACGGCGGTCTTCCTCATCGGCCACGTCACCAAAGAGGGCGCCATCGCCGGGCCGCGCATCCTCGAGCACATCGTGGATACGGTGCTGTATCTCGAAGGCGACCGCTTCCAGACGTACCGGCTGCTGCGCGGCGTTAAGAACCGCTTCGGGGCCACATCGGAAGTGGGCGTATTCGAGATGGCCGAGCGCGGCATGGTGGAGGTGACCAACCCGTCGGAGGCGTTCCTGGCCGAGCGGATGGTGAACGCGCCCGGCTCGGCGATTGCGGTGACGATGGAGGGAACCCGTCCGATTTTGGTCGAAATCCAGGGGCTGACCAGCCCAACGGCGTTCGGCAACCCGCGCCGCACAGCCAACGGGGTTGACATGAACCGCTTGCTGCTGACAGTGGCGGTGCTGACCCGCCGGGTGGGGGTGCGCCTGGGCGAGCAGGATGTCTTCGCCAATGTGGTGGGCGGCATCCAGGTGGATGAACCCGCCGCCGACCTGGCGACGGCCGTGGCGTTGGCCTCCTCGTACCGCGACCAGCCGGTGCGCGCCGACACGGTGCTGATCGGCGAGGTGGGGCTGAACGGCGAGCTGCGCCTGGTGGGGCAGATGCCCGCCCGCCTGCGCGAGGCGTCCAAGCTGGGCTTCAAAACCGCCATCGTGCCCAAGCGCTTGCGCCAAGGCGAGCCGTGGCCGGACGGGATCGCGGTGGTGGAGGTGCGGTCGCTGAGGGATGCGCTGGAGAGGGCGATGGTGGGGGAAAGAGGGGAAAAGGGATAGGGGCAGTGATCAGTTACCAGTGATCAGTAATCAGTTGTCAGTGGACGGTGAGGGATGTTCCATTGGGCAACCAACGCGGTGTATCTGTCCTGAAATTGGTTATTGACAGTTATATATAACTACCTATAATAAGAGTAATCCATTTAGTGGATGAAGAAGTCAGTCGCTTGCAGGCGAAAGCCGGCTTCATGCCGTGCGCTCGGTAACCGAGCCTAGCCTACAAGGGGCTGGCTTTTTCGATGTCGAAAGGGTGTTCGCGAGTGTACCAGTTGCGGGGGTATGCTGTAATATCGTAAAGATCTACCAGCAAGCTGACCTTGTCTTCCACAAATCGGTAATACCGCATTTCGCGTTTGACGAAAGCGCGGTAAACAGCCCAATTCATGTAATCTATCACTTGCAGACAAGGCTCGCCGATAGCCGTTTGCGGAGTGACCCAAATTTCGGTTCTCACCTTGGTTGCCCATTTTTCCTCGAAGCTGGCAATGCCATTCTGAATGGCTTGTTCCAATGGGACCTGGCGCACGCGGGTTCCGCGTTGGGAAAAGTAAATGTAGTTGTGGGTATAGCGATGTAAAACAGTGACGAATAATTGACTGATCAAATGATCATAAAATTCAGTCTCACGAGCATGGAAGGAATTGCGAAAAACGCGTTCAATCTTGCGTGCAACGACGAATTGCGCTTTGAAATCCAGACGGGCAAGCGTTTGATAAACCAGGTAACGTACCTCAGGCGTATCATCTTTGGCATGAAAGGCGCGATTGGTTTTCTGGATGGAGGGGATCGCTTGCAAGTATTTATCGGCGGCGATTTGAGCGTGTAGCTCAGACAAGGCGCGCCGGAGGGTGGCTGGATCGTTAGTTTCTACAAAGCCCAATCCCAGAATAGGTGAACATCCTTCTTGCCCAACGATCAAACTACCATGAGAGTCGTAAAAGACGGGATCGCCAGTTTCATCCACAAAATACCAGTGTTCACCTTCGATCGGTTTTTTCACAATTCGCCTAAGCCTCAGGTTTCCTTATCCAGCGATCAAAGTCAGTTGTAATTGCGCGACATCGAGTGTCGAAAGGTCGGTTATTGGGTAACCCCGCAAAGATTATACTCTTGCAGGCGCGAATTTCGCAAAGAGTTGCACGGCGCGCGCCGGGATTTGTGCGGATTCCGCAAGGCTTTATGCGCGCTGCACAAGGAGGAACCGTGGACGGAGGGAATTGACGCGGTAGAGGCGCGGTCGCTGAGGGATGCGCTGGAGAGGGCAATGCTAGGGGAAAAGGGATAAGAGAGCCGTAAGGGGTTTTAGGGCAAGGACAGTAGGTTTCCGCTGCGAGGGCGATCAGTCTGCCGTCGGGGAAAAAGGCGAAGGCAGCAGATAAATAACGACTGGCCTGAACAAGAGTCCAGGCCAGTTTTGCCTGTACGTGTATAGATATTGTTTTCCTATTGGAGAGCGTTCAAATGGTGGTTCAGCACCAATGGCTCTGTTCGGGTATTGGGAAAAATATAGCATAAGGATTTAAAGTCGAATACCGCTTTGGTCGCGTGAATTATCTCGTGATGATTTGGGCAAACCAGTAACAGATTCTCGATCGCATCATTTCCCCCTCTTGACAAATAGATGATGTGATGCGATGAACTCGCCCGCACTCCATATAAAAGCTCAGGATCAAAACCGCAAAGTTGGCAGCGGCCGTTATAAAGTTTATGCAATTGCCCAACCAAAGCCCGGTTTCGAGGATAGGAATGCTGGAGAAGTAATTTTCTTTGGCTGGATACGCCTGAATGATATTCAGCCACAGTCTCTTTCACGAAATTCTCGCCATTTTCATACGACTTCTCAAGCATAACTTCATCAGCAATTTGATAAGCCCGGCTCTCCAACTTAAGTCCTTTTGCCCAAGCGACCAATAAAGTTACATCCTGCTCACTCAAATTCCTCATTGTCTGCAACGATTGACCAATTTGCTCTTTTCGCTGAACGGGCTTCTTTGGCTGAAATTCGAGATTCAAGAATAGATTGCCTAAATCTGGACCATCGGCTGAATAATATGCTGAATGCCGAATATCCGCCCAAACGCGATACCTGCCATATTTATAATCGGGTGAGTTGTAGGTTTTTGCAGCAATTTGAAGGCAGGCAACGAGAACGTACTTTACCCCCATTTTCTCGCGTTTGCCACTTATAAGCCAAAGTCGTTCTCCCAAGCCAATCGCAGAGTGGAGACGGCTTTGATTGGAGTTGAAATTGAAACCTGCGCCCTCATCGAGGTCACGAACATAATTATCCCAACGCCAGTACGCCATCAAATCCATTTTGTTTTCCGGTTTGAAGGAATTTGTTATGATTATAGCACGCAGCTAATTTCAACGCTTCCCCTCAGGCGCGATTACCCCGATAATCCCTACGCCCTCATCGTCCAGCGTAAACTGGAGCCGATTTCCCCGTGAAACGACT
>DYIZ01000117.1 GCA_020723385.1 Candidatus Aquidulcis sp. | reverse complement strand
CGGGGCAACTATCTGTACAGTTGATCACGGCCAGGCCAGCGGTACAAGCCTGCCCGGTCGAGATTTGATGGATTAAACCAGGGAATTACCGCAATATTGGCAGAATTGGGCATCGGCAGCGCTGGCCTTGCCGCATTGAGGACAGGCTTTCCGCTTGCCTTTTCCCAGTTGGAAAGGCGGCTTCTTCCTGACCGGTTGGGATGTCTCGTCACCTGGGTGGCCCTCTTCCGGCGAGCGCTTTCCGATGTAGAAACGAGACGGCCTGGCTGGCTTGTGAGTTTGTTCTGGCCCGCTGGCTGAAGCAGGCGTCGCCGCCTCGGGGGGCAGCAAACCTTCAGGGGTAGGTTGGCCCTCATTCAGCTCAGGGATCGTCTCATCGGGTTTGGGCAATCCGGCGGGGGAGCGTTTCCCAAAGCGGGGACGCGGGACTCGTTCGATCAACTGGCGGGCGGCCGCTTTCCCTTTGGCGAAGGCCTGCTTATATAATTCCTGGATTTGCTTGCCGGAGATATGCCTTCCGGTAAGATACCATTGCAAAACAGTATTCCCAACGACAAAGGTTCCCGAGTAGGCGACCGCTACTTTAGGAATGATGCCATAAACCGGGATCAGCCCGATCAGCGAGCGCGCCAACTGCCGCCACAGAAAACCGCTTCCGATGACGCTGCCGAACTCGGCCAGGTAATCCTGCCAGTGGATCGAAAATCCGACGGCTAGGCCCAATTTGAAGGCCAGGAAAGCCTGCGATTTGGTCAGGATAATCATATCGGCGAGGTTCAACGGCAGATCCAACTGGGGAATGATCTCGGCGATGCCGGTGCTGAGGGCATAGGCCGCATTCGAGAAACAGGTCTCGTTGATCAGCCGCTGGGCAATTGTCACCCGAAAGAGGGGAAATAGGCGGCCAATTGCCAAATGCATGTCGGGGAGCAGCTCCAGCACCGCTGGGACGAATATCTTGACCAGGAATTGCCGATCCAAAGCTGAACCATAAAGCATCCGCTCGCCCTGGCTGCCCATCCACTGGCTCAACACCTGCCCCTCGCCAAGCAAATCCACTTTGTTACAGAAGACGAGGAGCTTCTTGCCCATATCGCGCCAGCGGCGGCCGGCGGCCTGCTCGGCCTGAAAATCCGTTCGGGTCGGATCGAGCATCAAGATGATCAGATCGGCGTAAGCTACCCCTGCTGGCGATTCGAGGTCGGCAACCAGGATCGGCGTTTGGGTGGTTACATTGGGACGCGCCGGGTCGCTGCGCATTTGGTCGGCGAGGGTATGGCGGCCAACCCCCGGCGCGCCAACAATGGCGATCTTTACGGTTTGCAGCGCCTCTTCACGGATCGGCTGCAGATCAATCTCGCGCACATTCTTCCAAATATTAATAACGCTCTTCATTCCGGCCATACTGTTCCTCCTGTCGAGGATGATCGAGAAGCCCATTATAACCTGCGGCGCTCTGCCGGGAACCTTGAAAGTCAATAATGCGTCTGTTACTCTCGAATCGTCGGCGTCGCCGCGGGCGCCGGCCTCCGAAAAAACCGTTTTCTAAAAATCTGGTAGAATGCACCCGATGGTGCAACATCCAAAGGCAAATTGCCAGAGGGTGGTGAAACCTCAAGCCATCAGGAATTTCCTTAAGGAGAAAGACAAGATGATAGTCTCATCTACAAAAACACTGCCGATGATCCGCAGGCTGGTTGTCGGCCTGATGTCGTTGGTTATTATCCTCAGCCTGGGAGCAGGAGCGGCCTGGGCTTCTTCGAATGCCGCGCCTGCATCGGATACCGACGCAACCAACGGCTGGCTCTATTGGCATACTCAGCGGGTCACGTCTTCAAAATTGTTTGCCTGGATGGGAGACCGCAGTCTGCGGTTGGACTCGACCTCCAACAAATATCCGCATATTGCCTTTGGCGGCGACCATTTGTATTACGCCAGCTATGTCAATTCGGGTGGCGACTGCGGCCCCAGCAATACCTGGAAGTGCGAGATCGTTGACCCTGCGGACGGGGTCGGCTTGTACGCATCGCTTTTCCTCGACAGCCAGAATCGCCCACACATCAGTTATTATGACTCGTTCCACGGGGCGTTGAAATACGCAAAATGGACGGGAAGCGCCTGGGAAATCAAGACAGTAGACTCTCCCACTATGGTTGATGAATTCACGCTCCCGGAAGGGGAGTCCGTCACTATCGTGGAAGATCCCGCCGGACGTGCGATCCAACGCGAGTGGTGGTCTGCGCTCCCGGAGATTGGAACCTCCCTCGATGCAGAATTTCTGACGCCTACCGTTGGCGGATCGCAGGGCCGCGGCCTGTACTCCGCTATCGCGATTGGCAGCGACGGCAACCCTCACATCGCCTATTACGATTCGATCAATGCTGATCTTAAATATGCCAAGTATGTGGGTCTCAGCGGCAGTTGGCAGATTCAAACGGTGGACTCGGAGGGCGACCGTGGACAGTATGTCTCGATGGCGCTCGATAGCTCCAATTACGCCCACATCAGCTACTACGATGTTACCAATGGCGATCTGCGATATGCCCGCTGGACTGGCACATCCTGGTCCCGCCAGACCGCGGACAGCGGCGGGAACGTTGGCTTGTACACTTCTCTGGTGGTCAACAGCTCGAAAAAGCCTTTCATCGCCTATTACGATTTGACCAATGGCAATCTGAAGTTTGCTGATGGCACGTCGGGAACTTTCGCCCCCGAAACTGTCAATAGCACCGACAATATCGGCACATTCGCCTCGCTTGCCCTGGATTCCAATGGGCGCGCCCACATCAGTTACTTCGATGAATCTCATAACAAGCTGAAGTACGTCTCCTGGACTGGATCAGTATGGTCGGCTCAAACTGTTACGGTTCCTGGCAGCGACTATTACGGGAAATACACGTCCCTGGTCATGGAAGGCACCAACGCCCGCATCAGTTTCTACGATACGGGCACCGGCGACCTGAAATATGCCAAACAAACCGGCGCGACGAGCTGGGCATTCGATACGCTCACCAACGCCGTGGATGAGGGCTATTACAGTTCTTTGGCTCTCGACAGCGCAGGCAATCCTCACATCAGTTTCTTCGACGATATCGGCGACCAGCTCAAATATGTCTATTGGACTGGCAGCGCCTGGAGCGCGGTGCAGACGGTGGACAGTGATGGGGCGGTTGGGCTATATAACTCCCTGGCAATTGACAGCGCCGGCAAGCCGCGCATCGCCTATTACGACGTGTCCAAGGCGCATCTCAAGTACGCCAGCTACGTCGGCTCGGGGGGCAACTGCGGCCCCAGCAATACCTGGAAATGCGAGACCGTGGATGCCAATGAGAAGGTCGGGAAGTTTGCCTCGATTGACCTGAGCACCGACAACCGGCCTTACATCGCTTACTTCGACGAGAAAGGCGGCAATCTCAAATTCACTTACTGGAACGGATCAGCATGGGATTTCTCGATCACTTATGTGGACTCGGGGGACCCCGAAGTCGTCGGCCAGTACACTTCGTTGAAGCTGGATAGCAGCAACCTGCCCCATATCAGCTACTTCGACGCGACCGCCAAAGTGCTCAAGTACGCTTACTGGTCAACGGTCACGAACAACTGGGCGCTGGCTGTAGCCGATGATGGTCAGGATCATAATTATGAGGTAGGTCTGTTCACATCCCTGGCCCTCGACAGTGCCGGGCGCGCTCACATCTCTCACCTCGAGGATACCGGCGACAATCTGAAACACACCTATTGGAATGGCACGAGCTGGGTGAGCGAACGCATTGCATCGAGCAACAGCGATGGCTGGTACACCTCAATAGTCCTGGACAGTGGCGATAAACCGCACATCAGCTATTACGAGGCTAACAGCAGCAGCCTGATGTATGCCCGCTGGACAGGTACTGCCTGGGAAATTTCCCCGGTAGATACAACCGGTGACGTCGGTTCATACTCTTCGATTGCCATGACCAGCCTGGGATACCCCGTTATCTCCTATTTCGACGCTACGAATGGCGACTTGAAATATGCTTCGGCCGGTACGGGATACCGTACATTCTTCCCCATCGTGCGGCGGTAAACCCTCGGATCGAGCTTCTCCCTTTCGGTTCGAGAGACTATAGCCTCCCTCAAAAAACGAACGACCGGCGAAATTGCCGGTCGTTCTGCTTGTTGTGAAAGTCTCACATGTCGGCTCACAGCACCACAAGCCCACGCTGGATGCCCACCCGCACCGCTTCGATGCGGCTGGACACATCCAGCTTGTTGAAAACCGATGAAATATGAAACTTGACGGTGTGCTCACTGATGCCAAGCGCCGCAGCAATTTGCTTGTTGGCGTAACCCACCCCCATCAGTTGCAGTACCTCGGTCTCACGCGCCGTCAGCGTATCTACCAGCGGCTCGAGGTTGAAGGTTTGGGTTGCCGCAGGGCGGATCATCTTTTTCAACACAGCAGGTGTGGCTACGACCAATCCTTCAGCCAGCGCGTGGACGCTGGCGACCAACTCATCAGGCTGCACATCGGGTGACAGGATTCCCCAGGCCCGCAGCGGCAGCTCGACCAGCTTGCGCGCTTCATCCGGCGCGTCGCCGATCAGCAAAACTGCCGGATGAGACAGAGCCTCGCTGGCAAGATCGTCCAAATCCTGGGCCGACAGGGATAACCCGGCCAGGATGACGACATCCGCCTCAGCCGAAAGGGTATCGTGCTTCCCAAAAGATGCCGCATCCTCCAGAGAGACGCCTTCCCCGACGATTTCCAGCCGCTCATCGCTGCCAAGCAGAGTCCGCAAGCCGATGCGGACTGTCAGGGTAGGGGCAACGATTGCAACACGCACCACGTGATACGCTCCTCAATGGCAAGTTGCTTCTGCCAGCCTTACCGCTCGCCGACGATGACGGTGACGGTACGCCGTTCACCGCCGCGCAAGATTTCAACCGGCGTGGGTTTGCCAACCACTTCGCCAACCAGGTGGCCGAGCAGCTCATCGGGATCGGCGACTACGTGACCGGCGATGCCCACCAGCACATCGCCGAGGATCAATCCGCCTTCGGACGCGGGGCTTTTGTCTTCGATGCCGACCAGCAGCAGACCGGTGGCCTGCTGGCGCTTCAGTTCCTTTTGAGCCGCCTCAGGCAGCTCGACCGGCTGGCTGCGGATGCCCAGGAAACCCCGGCGGACGTGGCCGTGCTTGGCTAATACGCCAGCAGTCTGCCAGGCGATGCTGGCCGGGATGGCGATGGAATCGCCGTGCGCCAGCCCGGAAGTGTTGATGCCCACAATTGCGCCGCTGGCATCTACCAATGGGCCGCCGGAAAAACCGGGGTAGGGAATGGCGTCTGTGCGCAGGTAGCGCTCGATGAAGCCGCCTCGCCCGGTGCGCGCCGGCCCGCCCACGGCGGAGACGATGCCCAGGCTGGCCTGGATTCCATTGAGAGTGGGACGCCCCAGGGCCAGAACGATCTGCCCGGGGCGCGCTTCTCCATCGGCGGGTTTGGCAGGCGTCGCCGCGGATTTTTCCAGCCGCAAGAGGGCCAGGTCGCTGCCGGGGTCGCGCCCGGCGACGGTCGCTTTTATTTCAGAGCCATCGGGCAGCGCCACGGTAATATCTTCGTCCCGCTCGACCACATGATCGGCAGTCAGGATCAAATCGGCTGCATAGGCGATGCCGGTGGCAGGCAGGCGGCGGCGGGCGTTGACCAAAACGGTTGACATCCCGGCCAGTGAAACAGCCTCAACCATCGCATCAGATAGTGCGACCAGGGGATTTTTTGTATCAGACATTTCAAACTCCTTGTATCGTCATCATCATATCATAAATAGGATTTTGGACCTGTTCATAGTATAGCCAGAGATGTTCTGAGGCACATCGCCCAAGTGGGTGGGATGATACCTGGACATTCGGGTAGGTGATTGGCTCAATCGGCAATAACAAAACTCCCCCTGCCGGAGGGGGAGTTTTGATTTGGTTATGAATATATAGATATTGGGTGTACTGGCGGCGTAGCCACATCGCACACCCCAAAATCCGGTCTCTTTCATGCTCGAGCCGGAGAGCCTGCTTCGCTTATTTGCTTCCCAATGCTTTGAAATTGCCCAGCCCGGTTGTCTGGGTGGTGACTTGAGGGTCCCCATAGTAGGAGACACTGCCGCCGCCGCTGATCGCGCCAGTCAACTGGTCTGTCACCCACAGGGTCGCATCGCCCAGGCCAGAGATATTGACATTGGCGGTCTGGCATTCCAGGTCGGCGGCCTTGACTTCGCCTGCGCCGGGGATTTCGAAAGTCGCTTGGGGGACCTTTCCGGCGATTTCCACACTGCCCAATCCGCTGACCACGACATCCAGACTGTCGGCAGTGACATTTTGGAAATCGAGCTGGCCTGCACCGCTCATTGTCAATTTGAGGGCGGTGGTTGTGAGAGCGTCCATTTGGATATCGCCCAAACCGCTGACGGTCAGGTCGGTTAAATCTTTGACGGTTATGACGAAGGTGAGCAAATCATCCGTGTTGATGCTGGAGAAGTTGATATTCTCCTCGATTTTGATAACGAGCGTGTTGTCTTTGACGGTGGTTTTGACAAGCGTGACGATATTATCGCTGCCTTCGACGGTCAGCGATTCGCTGTCGCCCTGGGTGATGGTGACCTTCCCGAGTGCCTGCATGTCAATGGCAGTAAAACCGCTCACCTCTCGCGTTTCAGTGATGATGACACCGGATGGCTTGATGGTCTCGATATCACCGGCTTTCTGAGCAAATTCGATCAAGCTGCTGCAACCGGTCAGCATCGCTGCTGCAAGAAGGATAGAGAGAAAAACAATGTAGGCTTTCATAGGATTACCTTTCGGAACAGAAATTTGAATTTTTATGGTTTTGAGATCGAATGGTGGTATGCCCGCTCGAATGGATCGGGGCATATTCTCCGTTTGTCTTCGAATACAGTATACGTACAAAGTCGCTCGAATGTATCAGACTTTAGTCAAGTTCCCTACCTGTCCGATTGACCAGTATTTTGAGATATCACATCCTGATGATCGAAATGACAGGGATCTCTAACTGTTCGAGCGTAAAACAGTGTAAAATTCTCGATCAGTCGAAGTCGCACGGTTTGGAAAGTATCCGGGAGGTCGTATGGATCAAAAATCCGTCATTTCAACGCTCAGTCTCTCCCCCGATTCTCTCAATGGGGAAGTTGTTATCATCACCGGGGCGGGAGGCGGCATCGGTTACGAAGCTGCGCGTGCCCTGCTCTGGCTGGGGGCGAGCGTCGTTATCGCTGAGATCAACCCCCAAAGCGGGGCGCGTGCCGCGGCCCGGTTGAGCGAGGAATTCGACCCGGCGAGGGTGCTCTTCGTCCCGACGGATGTTGGCGACGAGGCCAGCGTGCAGCATCTGGCCGATGAGTCCATCCGCAAATTCGGCAAAGTTGATGTGGTTTTCAACAACGCCACGATCGCTGTGTTGGGGACAGTCAAAGACCTGCCGATCGAGCAATGGGATGCCAGTTATCGGGTGAACCTGCGCGGGCCGGCGCTGATGGCGCGCGCCTTCCTGCCTGGAATGCTGGCGCGTCACCACGGATCATTCGTTTGCGTCTCATCCACTGGGACTGCTTTCCTCGGCGGCTACGAGACCTTCAAGGCTGCGCAGGTACACCTTGCCAACACGCTGGATGCCGAATTGGAGGGGACAGATGTGATTGCTTTCACCATCGGCCCGGGGCTGGTTCCGACCGAAACCGCCAGCCGTGCGGTTGGCGAACTGGCCCCCTTGATGGGAATGACGGTGGATGAGTTCTTCGCCATGAACAAGAATGCTGTGTTGTCAATCGAGGAAGCTGGGGCTGGTTTCGCGGCGGCGATAGCATTGGCAGCGCAGTTTCGCGGCCAGGAGATTTCGTCCATGCAGGCGCTCAAAGCAGCTGGTTGGGATGCTGGAGAGACAGCGCCAGCCGCAGGGGCCTCGCCGGATGCCGGGCAGCGCCGGGAAGCTCTCGATCTGTGCCAACGAGTCCGGACGACGCTGGCTGAACAATCCGCCGGCTGGAAACAGCGCTCGCTGTTCGAGCGGCAATGGGTGATCCGCGATTTCAAGAAGACAGCCGGTATGCCCGTTGAGGAATGGCTGGCTGCGCTCGATCAACTCGAGCGCAGTTTGCAGCCCGGCAGTGAATCCACCCACGTTCCGGGCCTGCCGCTCGAGAAATTGTCAGCCTATTATGCTCATCTGGCCGAGCTGGCCAAAGGCTACGAGAAAAACCCCGCCAAACTGGAGGAGAACTTGCGCCACGTTTATGGCTGGAAGGATGAAGTAGACCGCTTAGGGCGGGCGCTCACCCAGGGATAGGGGCGGGCGTGTAAATACCCTCTTTCACCAGGCGGGGCCCACCGGTTTCGGCCTCGAATAACCGGTATTTCAGCTCGATGGGGAAAACGTGGCCCAACATGGCTTGCGCCGGGCAATATTTCACCGCCGATAATTCCAGGGCACGCAGAACGGCTGCCTCATCCACGTTATGCCCGGAGACATCGTATTCGATCACGGCGTGGGTGATCACTTTGGGGTGCTCGGAGGCCCGCTCGGCATGAACGCGCACTTCGAAGGCGGTCACATCCTGGCGTTTTTTCTGCAGGAGAGAGATAACATCCATGGCTGTGCATCCCGCCAGGCTGACTGCCATCAATTCTATCGGACGGAAACCATCATCGTCGCCGCCGACCCCCGTTTCGGCCCCGAGCGGGAGCGTGAATCCCGAGTCAGCAGTCGCAGTAAAGGTTAATCGTTGTTTCCAGGTGACTGAAGCATCCATAGGGTCTCCTTATTCTTCCAACAGCGGCGTCACATATTTTTCGAGCATGAACTGGTTGATCGGCCCGGTCCAGGCCAGCCGTCCAACGCCGCCCCGATCAATCACATAGGAATTGGGTAGCGAGTCGTTGTTGATCGCGGCAAGCGAAAGGCTTTTTAGATCGGGCCAAACGGGGAAAGACAGATCATATTCTTCGACAAATCGAGAAACATCGGCTAATGGAGAGCCGGATTCGATAGCGACGATGGTAAAACCCTGTTCGTGATGATCCTGATAATACGCTTCCAGCGCAGGCATCTCGGCTTTGCAAGGCGGGCACCACGTGGCCCAATTGTTGACCAGCACCACCTGCCCCGGCCAGTCAGCCAGCGAGACGGGGTTGCCCGCCAGATCGGTCAGAGCCAGCTCGGGCGGATCAAATTCGACTTTGATGGGCGTGACCGAGTAGTCGGCGGCTGGGGTGGGCAGGCGGGTCGTCTTCGGCAGCCAGAGCGCGGCTGCGACGCCCAACACGAGCAGCCCAACCCCCACCAGCGCCATCGCTCCGAGCGAGAAGCGCCTGCGACCGTCACGCTGCGACGACTGCATCGTTTTCCAAAGCCTTCACGATTTCCGCCACGAGGTAATCCTCCGGCGCTGCGCCGACCAGTGTGCCAGCGCCATCGTTGATCGTGGTTTGCGGCACGCCGCTGACCCCGAATTTGTCTGCCAGATCGGGGAATTCGGTCGCTTCCACCATCTCAGCGGTGACCAGGGGACTTTCGAGCGCCATCTGGTGGGCGAGCACCACAGCGCGTGGGCAATAGGGGCAGGTGGGGGTGACGAAGACTTGCAGGTGAAGCGGCTGTTCCAGGGTTTTGAGGAACTCCCGCGTGGGCTGCCCCAATCCGGAGTCGCGGCTCGAAACGAGGATGATATCCTGAATCAAGGTTGTGAACTCGTGCCCGGCGGGGATGCCCAACAAGCGAATGCTGTAATCGGTGATGGCCTCGCCATCCCGGGCGGCGATGATTGTGGCGGGGGTCTTGTCTACGCCATATTTCCGAGCTATGTCGGCGTGTTCATCCAAATCGTACACGCTCAGATGCAGCTTATCCGAGAGGGCAATGACCTCCTCGGCCAGTTGGCGCGTGTCTTCGCAGGTGTCGCAATGGTCCTGCGAGCCGAAGAACAACACTTCGACTGGCTGTTTCATTTGGGCGTCGAAAATATCCCGCACTTGCTGGATGATCTGTTCATTGAGCAATTTCATTCTAAAATCTCCTGTTGATCGCCCCGCCGGGGCGAGATTGGGTTATCAGGTACAGCCAGCGCCGCCGCCCAGGGTGTAACCGCAAGTCGGGCATTCCAGGTCGAGCAAACCATTGTAATCCAACCGGCCCCGCCCACAATGCGGGCAGACATCGCCGCAGTGCAATTGCGGCACTGATTCCGGCGCAGTTTGCGGCGCTTCGAGCGGCGATATAGGGGCTGGCATGTCCATTATGGTTTTTAGATGTGGACGGGACGAAAAGGTGACAACTTTATAGAATCTGTTTGGTAGAGAAATGCCTCAATTTCCAAGCAGCTCGTCGAGGTTCAGCCGCTGGTACAGCCGCTGGCGTACCTCGGCGGGAAGATCGGGCGTCTCGGTCGCGACATCGTGATACAGGTAGACCGTCTTCTTCAGCGTATCCACCACCACCCGGCAGTTGTCGCATCCCGCCAGATGGCGCTCGATCTCGGCGCAGATCGCCGCTTCTGCTTCACCATCCACGTAATCGGATAACGCGCCTAACAGGTGCCGACAATTTTCATGCGCCATGATCTAATTTCTCCATACGATCCCCGTAATACGCCGACAGGTCTTCCCGCAGCCTCAGCCGCGCCCGAGACAGGCGGGTTTTTACGGCGACCTCGCTCAAGCTCAACGCTTCGGCGGTTTCGGCGGTCGAAAGGCCCTCGATGTCCCGAAGCAAGAACACCACACGCAGGGTGTGAGGCAGCCGTTCGATGGCTTCGTCGAGCCGCCGCCGTCCTTCGGAAGAGAGCATCTCCTCCTCGGGCATGCAACACCAATCCACGATTTGCAGCGGCTCCTGCTCGCTTTCCTCGCTCTCGATTGGTTCCTCAATCGAAACGGTCTCGGGATGTTTACGCCGCAGTAACATCAACGCTTCGTTGGCGGCCACCCGATACAGCCAGGTCGAGAGCGTGGAGCGCCCGTCGAACGTTTTGAGGTGGCGAAAGGCCTTGATGAAAGTCTCTTGCAGGATATCCTCGGCGTCTTGCGGGTTGTCAAGCATTTTCAAGGCCAGGCGGTACAGCTTGCTGGAATAGGCTTCGACCAGCCGGGAAAACTCGACTTTATCCCCGGCGCGCAGCGCTTCCAGCGAAAACGGCTCACTCGTCTGGTGTGTGGGTGTGTTATCCATTAGATGCAGCCTCGGATAAAAGGTGGCGTGATGTGGTAATTGGGTAATTGGGTAATCAGGTAATCAGGTGATTGGGTAATCAGGTAATTAGGTGATCGGGTCGAAGAGCGCGGCGGGGATGCCACCTGCCACTTGCTTCCTGTCACTTTCAAGTATAACACGGCTCTTTAACCGTCTGCCTGCTGTTATAATCGCGGTACAGCGAAAGGAGGGCGCGATGAAATACGGATTCGTTCTGCCGCGCGGCGATGCCCGCACAGCCGCCGAATATGCCAGAGAAGCCGAAACCGCCGGGTGGGATGGATTTTTCGTGTGGGAGTCAGTTTGGGGGCCGAACCCGTGGGTGCTGCTATCCGCCGCAGCCATGGCGACGGAGCGCATCCGGCTGGGGACGATGCTCACCCCGCTGCCCAGCCGCCAGCCGTGGCAGCTCGCCAGCGAGACAGCCACCCTCGACCAGCTGTCCAACGGGCGGCTGATCCTCTCCGTCGGGCTGGGGGCGCTCGACACCGGATGGGCCGAATTTGGGCTGGAGACGGATCGCAAAATCCGGGCGGAGCTGCTCGACGAGGGGTTAGACATTCTCACCGGATTGTGGCGCGGCCAGCCGTTCAGCTACGATCGAAAGCATTATAAAATTCGCCCGGTCAAATTCCCCTTTGTGCCTGAGCCGCCCGTCCAGCAGCCGCGCATCCCAATTTGGGTGGTGGGAGCGTGGCCGTTCATGAAATCCATGCGCCGCACGCTGCAATACGATGGCCTGCTGCCCGCGGTGAAAGAAAACGGCAAATGGACAGAGAACACCCCTGAGTACATCCGCACGATGAAAGCCTGGATCGCCGAGAATCGCACATCCGATGCGCCGTTCGACATCGTGGTAGAGGGCCTGACTCCCGGCGATAACCCTGTCAAAGCCGCCGGGATCGTCGGCGCGTGGGCAGAGGCCGGCGCGACGTGGTGGATCGAGGCGCTGTGGGATCAGCCGCCGATGGAAGAAGTACTGAAGCGCATTCGACAAGGGCCGCCGATGCTCGCGACATAACAGAGGTTGTCTTGGAACTCAATTTGCCGGTCTTGTCTCAGTTATCTTCCTGTAAAAACCTGCTGATTGCGGGGATGGGCGGCGGCTTTGATATTTATTGCGGCTTGCCCATTTATTTCGAGCTTGCCAAACGCGGCCAGACGGTGCACCTGGCTAATTTCAGCTTTTCGGAGATTGCCTCCCTTCGGGGAGGCATCCGATTGTCGCCGGGCCTGGTCGGGGTAGTCGCTGACCAGCCTGATTTCGCACCTTACTTTCCCGAAAAACACCTTTCGAAGTGGTTTAAAGAGCAAAGGAATAGCGATGTCACGATTTGGAGTTTTCAGAAATCGGGCGTGCGGCCCTTGCTCAAAAATTACCACATTTTGATTGATCATCTTTCGATTGACGGCATTCTATTGATTGACGGTGGCGTAGACAGCCTGATGCAGGGAGATGAGATCGAAATGGGATCGGCGGTCGAAGATGCTACATCGTTGTTTGTCGCCAATGAATTGACCGAAATCCCGATACGATTATTGTCAACTGTCGCCTTGGGAGCAGAGCGGGATATTTCGTACAATCAGGTTTTTGAAAACATCGCAACCCTAACGCAGTCAGGAGGGTTCCTCGGCGCATGTGCATTGGCTCCGCAAATGGAAAGCTACCAGGCCTTCGAGCGAGCCGTACTATTTGCCCAGGAACAGTTCCTACAAGATCCGAGCGTGATAGGTTCATCGCTTATTTCAGCCGTGCGCGGGGAATTCGGCAACTATCACCTGACCGAGAAGACAAAGGGAAGCCGGTTATGGATTTCCCCCCTGATGACCTTGTATTGGTTTTTCGATTTACCGAGGGTGGCAAAACTCAATAAATTCTTGACCCGTTTGAAAGACACAGATACCTTTATGGATGGCTTACATCAACTGATGGCATTCTCGAAAGGTGCGAGAAGCAGAGAAACAGCCGAAATCCCTTGGTAGAGCCATCCGTCAGAGAGGAAAATATCCCTATGGATTCTCGATCATCCAACTCCATTACCATCAAAGAATTTCCCATCGCCTTCTGGGTTCTTGGCGCGGTGTTTGCGGTGGGCGGAGCGTATGTGATCGTCGGCAGCCCGGAGGCGCTCATCTTCGGAGCGCTGGGTATCGTGCTCGGGTTCGTGTTCCTGGCCCTCGCGCCCATTACGACGATCACCGCCGACCGGCTGGCCGGCCAGTTGAGCCTGCATTACCGCTCGCTGCTGCGCGGTACATCGAAACAAATCCCGCTGTCGCAGATTACGGCAGTCGAGATTGACCGCAGCACCAGCCGCAGCCGCGGGCGGCGCAGCACCACTTACCGCATCGAGTTCGTCACTGCCAATGGCGAGCGGACGCCGCTGCACAGCTACTACTCGAGCGGGTATCGCGAGAAAGAGCAGAAGGCCCAACGGTTGTGCGAATTCATCGGGTTGGCCTCCCCCGAACGGCCCGTGTCGCCTTTACAGGCCTTGTTCCAGCCCGCTCAGCAGGGAGTTTCCCGCCAGGAAGGAGTCACCGATGGCGTCTCCTGGCAAATCGAAACGATCGCCGCTGGCGGTTCGCCGGTCAACCGCTGGCGGTCGCCCAATTTCACGTTTCCGGGCGGTTTCTTGTGCCTGATGCAGAACCCGCAAGGCACGAATGTGTTTTCCACCAGCGGCGGGGTGATGGGGTCGGTGGCGCAGTTCCTGTACCGGCAGGTGCTTGGCTTGCTCGGCTTCGGCCCCGAAGATACTCCCGGCCTGGACAGCGCCCACCCGCTCGATCCGCCGGAGCCGCGCATTCACCCGCAATTTGCCACCCTGACCAGCGATGCGTTCCAGGCGCGGCAGATTCTCAACGCTTGGACGGCGATCCCGCTGGCGCAGTGGGCCGAACGACGCCCATTCCGCCAGGCGAGCAATCAGGCCCAGGCAGGGCAGTTGGTGGTGTTATATTCGCCGCAGGGCGTGACCGTGTCGTTGATGGGAACGCTATCAACCGAGCTGACTGACGAAATGATACGCCTGGGAGTGGAATTGGTGCGCGCCCAGGGAGGGTCGCAATGAGACTGCCTGCCCACGACTACCTCGACCGTGTGGGAATCCCCTACGAGATGGGTGAATTCCCCCCGGAGACGGAGAAAGGCGCAGCCAACGTGGCGCGCTGCTTCGGCTGCCGCGAGCGTCAGATGGTGAAAACGTTGATCTTCGAGGCCGATACGGGGGAACGCGTGCTGGTGATGGCCGGCGGCGACCAGAATATCGTCTCGGGATTGCTGAAGAAAGCTATCGGCTCGCGCAACATCCAGCTCGCCAGCTTCGAGGCCGTGCAGGCGACGACCGGGTACGTGATCGGCTCGATCCCGCCGTTTTCGTGGCAGCCGGAGAGTTTTCGCTCTTTCCTGGAAGCGTCGCTCATGGCCGAGACAATCCTGGGGGTGGGGGCAGGCGTGTGGGGCAACGAGATTTTCATCACCCCCGAGAATTTACTGAAGGCCAGCCGGGCTGTGGTGGTCAACCTGACCGACCGCGAGAAGCCGGTAACACCCTGACAAAGAGTGGGGCAATCGAAATTTAGCCACAGAGTTCACAGAGAACACTGAGTATCATCCCATACCCTCTTTTCTCTGTGAACTCTGTGTTCTCTGTGGCGAATTTAGTCCGCAAGTATCCGCTCGACTTGCTTGCCCAGCCAGGGATAGTGGAAATCTTTTCCCGTGAAGGCGTTAATGGCGGCGACGATGCGCCCCACGAAGATACCGACAGAGAGGGGCAGCAGGCACAGCACAAACCCGAACGGCAAAAACATCGGGATCATTGCCAAAAATATGGGAATGACAGCGGTCGCGTCATCTGATGACTCGACAGCGGGCGGAATGGCAACAGCCACCCTGGCAAAACTGATCGCCATTCCAGCAAACGTGCACCCGAACATCAGGCCGACGATGAGGAACATCACGATCATCACGGTGATGTCGAACGCCAGCGCTTGCGCGCTCTGGAAGCGGACATAGCGTGAGCGGTCTTTTTGCATCAGCCAGATGACGAGAGCGAAGATTGATCCGAAGATGTGAGAAAGCCCGGCCAGGGTGCGCTCTTCGGAAGTGGGAAAATTCGATTGAACGGGTTGTTCGATCATTTGGAAACCTCCGTCAAACGACAATATCCGGCCCCATCCAGCGGGCGATCAAATGGCCGAGGAGGGGATAGCGGCAGGGGCGGCGCGTCAGCGTCAACCCGGCAGCCCACAGCGCGAGAAGGGCAAACAGCGGGATAGAGATCAATTGTAAGACACCCAGTGTCATGAAGACAAGCATGAGTAAAAGAAAACTGCCTACCATGATAACAAACTGCGTTATTACCGGCATATCAGTTTCTACTGTCACAGGCGAGCCAAATGGGGTGGCGCCTGCTAGAAGGGGTATGATAAAAGCTGAAGCGATCATGGCAAAATAAAGGCCAACATAACAAACCTGAAAAATTAGAGGCACGATTACCCCGATTATTTGGAATACCAGCGCCTGCATCGCCTGGAATTTCAGATAAGGCGAGCGTTTCCACTGGCTGATCAAGACGGTGATCGGAACAGCCAATCCGACCAGCGGCATCAGCATCCCGGCATGGGACAGGGCGGCGACCAGCCGATCTTCGCGGGAAATCGCGCCGGGCATCTTGATGGAAATATTGGCGCTCATAGAGCATCCTCCGCCTGGGCAGCGTCCGCTTCCAGGTATTTTCTCATCCAGTGGCCGAGCAGTGGGTAGTAGAAATCCCGCCGGGCGAGGATCATCGCCGCCCCGATGATAGCTGGGAGCAGGTAAACCACGAATCCAAACATAAACCCGAGCATAAACAGCATTTGCGGCAAGACGGCGATGATCACGCCAATGTCTGAAGACGATTCCGGGATAGCTGCGCCAAGGCCGATCGTCGCCCCGAATAACAGGACACCCAGGCCGCAGGCCCACACCACCCAAAAGATAGTCTGGCAAAGCTGGTAGCCGAGCGCCTGCAAAGCGTGGAAGGCGACGAAGGCCGATTTGCGCCGCTGCGCGGCCCACAGGATGGCCGCGACGACAATGCCCCAGCCGAAGAGCAGCGCCGTGCCATGCGCCAGCGCGGCGATGATGCGCTCGTCGGAGGAGACTTCAGAGGAGGAGGGGATGGGCATGGGGGTTTACTCGAATAATGATGCCGATTATGAGTGACTTTGGGGTGTGACATCTTTGACTATAACTGAACGTGGTTCGTATTGAACAATCGCCAGGATAAGTCCACAAACCACAATTAATATTATTATCCCTAATGATGGCTCATCAGGTATGGATGCCAACCAATGCGGTAAGGGCTTTGGCAGTACAAGTGAATTGCTGTTCATCCACACAGAATTCCCATCCAATGACCAAATACGGCCATCGATTCCAAGGCGAAGTTTTGAAGACCCATTTTGAAAATTCGAGTTTTTATTAGTATATCGGATAATCTCATCGAGTTTCCCATTAGGTGTCAACCCAAAGACTGCAATCATATCATCACGATTATTAAAATCGTCGGGCGCGGCTAAGCCTGCAAGCCAGAGTCGACCATAAGCATCAACCTCCAGAGTTAAAAACCAGTCATCCTTTCCAGTTTCGTCCATTGGCATTAGATGCCAATTCCATATTGAAGTAGAAGACTCAAGGTTTCCAATCGAATAAGTTGATTGAGAATCATACGACAAAACCCAAATTTCCCCACTCGAATCCTGGGTGAAATCAAGAGTTTGTGTACCTGAAACAGGGTACTGGATTAAGTAACCGGGTTCTTGCCAGCCATCTCTTGTGAGGCGATAAAGCCAATGTTCATCATCTTTCTTGAAGAGCACCAATAAATCATTATTGGAAAGTGCGTGTATATCTATTTTAGAAAAACCTGCCTGTATGGCAGAATCGGGCCAGGGGATTGCATGTGACAAGCCTGTCGAAAGATCAATTTCATACATCAAGGCGTCATGATCCACCCATCTCACATCATTATTCATTGCCCACTCCCAGGTTTGCTTGGCGACCATCGGATCAGGGAAAAAGTCTTGAGATGGATTAAAAAAGGTTTGCCAGGTGTTTCCGTCCCAATACAAGATCCTGTCATGGAAGATGATCCACGGCCGCCCCGCATGATCTCTCGCAATGCTGGATGGGCTAAGTTTCCCCCAATCCTTAGCATCAGAAGGCAACGCCCATTTTTCGATGCCAGTAGTGGTCAGATGCCAAGCATAATAATCCTCGCGTGGAAAGGTTCGAATCACGATCCATGGCGATCCATCACTGGCCAATGCTGAAGCAGTTACATTCGCAAATATTCCTAACCTGGCTACCGGTTTCCAGGCAATATGACTGCGCAGTATATCAATCCCGAATATCGGGAAATAAAATACAAGTGAAAGGATAATCGTTAATGCGACAAGAGCAAAGGTAAGCTGATCTTTCCAGGTATAACGTAACAGTGAGGCCAAGATATCTTCGGGCATGTATTCAGAGGGAATACGCCGGGATAATTCTTCGACCACTCGGGCTGCTCCGCCATCGAAGCTGGCGGCCGGCAGGAAAAAAACCTTGCCCCCTTGGGTTATCACTCTCATGATACCCCGCATATTTCCCCGTTGGATCGCGATAATATCTGAATAAGCACACCGAAGGTGGCGTCTAAATGGCAGATAAAGGGAGCGGGTTTGTAGATGTGTTTCACCGAACTCCAGGCTATAGGAGCGATAATAAAGACCCAAGTAAATATATTCCGCCACGAGCAACGAAAATAAGCCTGCAATAATCAGTAAGGGCAGGTTTCCCTTGAGTAATGTCAGATCTTCTGGCATTTGAGTGAGCATAACGGCTGTCAGCATGGCCGGGGTAATGCTAAGAAGAATGAATACCGAAATGCAATAACTGAGTTTAAATCTTAATGTAGTCATCCCAAGATGCCCTCCCTGATTTTGACAATGAGACTCAGGATTGTCAATCAAGCAGTTGATCAATAAATGATTTTTTCACGAAAGGTGTTATATCATTGTAACTTAAACCTTCTCTCCTGTAATGCCTGGTTGTTTTTGATGGCAACCGGTATGCAGGCGAAGATGCTGATTATCAACAAACCCTCGCAGGGCAGGGTCACCCATGGGGTCAAGGCGAAAACGATCCAACCTGGCAAGGGGCGGGGCAGATCAATCGCATGGCTGTCTATCCACACCAAAGTGTCTTTAGCGGCCCAGATACGCCCATCAGGGCCAAGTGTCATGTTATACCTTGACTGGTAATTTGAGTTGTCGGCTGTATATCGAACGATTTCGTGGAGTTGCCCCTCGGCGGTTAGATCGAAAACAACGAGGTAATTCTCCCAATTTTCTCGCGGCAAACTTCCCTCTAACCAGAACCGCCCGCGGGCATCAATTTCAAGAGTCTGGTATTCATTCCCCCACTGATCCTTATATTGAGGATTCATTGGCAACGAATACCATTGCCAGATTCCCGCTTCTGGATTCAATTTACCAATAGAATACGCTTTAGCCTCTACGTTGCTGGACAAAGCCCAGAGCTGGCCGTTGGTATCCAAAGTATAGTCATCAATATCACTTACCGACTCCGGAATCGAATATCCCGATTCCTGCCATCCATTTTCACGGAGATGGTATATCCTTTTTTGTTCCTCATTCTTGAAAAGCACGAGCAAATCGTTGTTGAGTAGTTTATGTTTCGTGAAAGGTTTCAAGCCCGCCTCGATGGCGGAGGCTGGCAGTGGGATGGGTGTGGTCTCGCCCGTAGAGAGATCGAACGTGTAAAGGTTAGTGACGATGCCGAAACCAAATTCGTCCAACCACATCCAATAATTGGAGGCCGTTAGGATTGGTACACCCTTGCCCAAAGAAACGGGCAGCGATTGCCATTCGCCGCCATTCCAGTGTAGCACGCCTTCACCAGTCATCACCCACGGGTATCCCTGCTGGTCTCTTGCCACACTGTCAGGAGTCCACATGGATGTTTCAGTAGGCAGTTCCCACTTTTCAGCGCCAGTGGGAGAGAGATGAAAAATATAGGATTTTCGAGGTAAGTTTGTCTCGATGATCAGCCAGGGGGATCCATCATTGTCAATAGAATAACCTTGAAAAGAGTTCCCCTCGCCAATTCTAAAGGCTGTCTGCCAGGCGACCTGCTGTCGAACCAGGTCGTCTATATCTTGTAAAGCAAACGACCCCATCATAGTAATCATCACACCTGCAGAGGCGAGGGGAGATAGAAAATCTATCCATTTGCGTCGTCGAAGCGAGGCTGGCAAGCCTTCGACCACAACCTTTGGGGGGAGGCGGCGAGTTAGCTCCTCTATGATCTTTGATGGCCTCACAAACTGTTTGATATTGAGCGGTGTGATCAAGCCATCTCGTGTGACAATTTCAATAATCCCGCTTATCTGCCCTGGGATGATGCGCAAGATATCCGCATAGGCAAACTCGGTGCGCCTTTTTGAAAGCCAATAGATCCCACGTACCCGAAAATGTGTTTCGCCAAACTCGAGCCGGTGAATCCTGAAGCTAATCAAAGCGAGTCCGAGCGCCAGGATCATGAACCCAATTATGCCAAGCAGAAACAATGCAAAGAAACCGGAAATTAAATCTCCTTTGAGCAAGGTCAAATCTTGTGGCAGGATAGACATCAACTTCCACCCAACCGAGGCGAAAAGAAGTATCATCATAAATAAAGGTGCAATGAATATGCCGATGATCTTCAAGCGAAAAGAAACGTTTTCCATTGGCATCCCTGAGTCATTCAAAAATCTTGAACTTGATATTGTGATAGATATGATGCAACTTGGTCTTCACCATAATACCGAGTGCGACTCGCCGGTTGATGGTGAACCCTAGGATTTACTGGCAGGAGTTTTGTTGTCCACTTTTCTCGTTTTCATGCGGTAAAGCATGCTCACCTGGAAAATCGAATAGAGGATCGCCGTAAAGAAATAAATCATCCCCACAACTAAGTAGACTACATTCCATATCCATGCTACTTTCAGACTGGAGACAATATCTACCCATGCTGGTAAGGGTTGGGGCAGCTCGGGGGCGTTGCTGTCAATCCAGGTGAGCGTATCATCAGCGGACCACATGCGCCCATCCGGCCCGAAGCGAAGGCCGGTATCGGATAACCCTTGCTGATAATTCGAATTATCGGTGGTGTAACGCACGATCTCATTTACTCTGTCATCAAGGGTTAATTCAAAAACAGCGACGAAATTTATATAATTTTCTCCATGTTCATAACCTTCGATCCAAACACGGCCAAGATTATCAACCTGTATATTGCGATAATCAACCCACTGGTCCGCTACGGCATCATCAAAAGGCGGCAGGCGATGCCAGTCCCACTTCTCCGTCATCGAATCCAGCTTTCCAATCCATGCTTCGTTATCATACCTGGATGACAATGCCCAAATCTGCCCGGTCGAGTCGAGAGTAAGATCGCTTATAAACAATTTCGGAGCGGGTTGTTCTATAACCTCCCCAGGCTCTTGCCAACCATCCTCCTGGAGACGGTAAGCGCGATGCTCATTGTCATTGTAGAACGAGACCAGCAAATCATTGTTCGGCAGGATATGGATTCCAGAAGGTTTCATCTTTGCCAGGAAAGCAGATTCTGGATATGGAACCGTATAAGTTATGCCTGATGCGAGATCCAACCGGTATAGGCTATCACCTTCGCCCATGTAGCCTGCTGTGGCCCATATCCAGGTATCGAAGGAGGAAATTGGTTGGCCTGGGGATCCGGGTTGTATCGTCGAGATTTTATCCCAGGTTTCTCCATTCCAATGCAAAATCCCTTGTTTGAAGGCAATCCAGGGCTGGCCTGCGCCGTCACGGGCAACGCCGTAAGGCCCGATGTTCGATAACTGTCTGGCTTCAGGCGGTAGATTCCAAGTCTGAGCGCCATCGGGCGTGACGTGGACGACAGAATATTTATCATTGAAACCTGCACCGACCGCGACCCAAGGCGAGCCATCTTGATCGAGAGAGTAACATTCGATTCGCGAAAGAAAACCAGGTTGCAGTGCCGTCTCCCACCCGACGCGGCTGCGGATGAAATCAAGTCCAGCCGTGCGGAAAAGTGATCCAAAGGTTACCACTAACACTACCATGGTAACCAAGAAGTAAGCGATGATCATCACCAAATAAATGCGATCAAAATTTCTGTACTGTTTCAACGATGCCGGAAGATCTGGCGCGATAATCCCAGCCGGCACATGATGGGACAATTCAGCCAGCAGCCTGGCCGCGCCGCCCTCGAACCCTTCGGCGCCGAGCGGGTGGACCTTGCCATCCCGCGTGACAACCGCCAGAACGCCGCGCAGCCTGCCGCGCTCGACGCTGACGATATCCTGATAGGCACAACGAAAAGAAGGATATTGAATGGGGTGATAGATCGAACGAAGATGTAAATGCGTCTCGCCAAATTCGAGCCGGTAGTTCCAGAAATAGAGGGCCATGTAGCCAAATAACAGGATCATCAGGAGCATCATCCCGGTCATTAAAACTGCTAACCCAGGCAAGACTAAGTTCAACGATCCGCCGCCGGAAATACTTGGCGCACTTTGGAACATAGGGAACAGAAAATAAACGCCAACCCCGCTGATGACCAAGAAAAAGGCAAATATTATTGGGAGCGCCAACCGGCTCCCCTTTTTTAAGTATAGTGTTGTGTTTGTCATTTTTCACCCTCGCGTGTGTTCCTATCCCGACCGATACCCCTTGTCTGCACTTTGTATGAAGGGCTAATCATCAGCCGCCAAGAATCGTCGTAAAGGATATTTTACAACCATGGCTGTCACAAAACCACAGATTAGCCGGGGGTTTGTTCTTCTTCAAGAGGCTTATCCCGCTTCTTCCATATGCATCAAGTGCATTATACCTTGCTAGTATGTAACCCCGGGCCAGCCTGCGCTGTTTCGTGCAATCCTATAAGGCTCACCATTCGGCAGCTGGCCAGCCTCGGACGGCCAGGGCTAAGGGCGTTCGAAGCAGCAGGATAGGAAAACGCCCAATATCTGGGCCAAAATGGGGTTGACAGGGCTTGAGTTGACGCGTCCATAGATCTACCTCCGTGGGTCAGGACATTGCGCTCAAGATGATC
>DYIZ01000116.1:10609-22659 GCA_020723385.1 Candidatus Aquidulcis sp. | reverse complement strand
GGATTTCGATCACTTCGGTGAGATTCATCGGCCCCCGCCGGATGCGATCGGCCAGCGATCCCCCGGTCATTAAGCGCATCACAAAATAGGGCTGCCCGTCGGCTTCGCCGTAATCATAAACGGGGACGATCCCCTGACTTTCGAGCGCCGCAATGGTTTTGGCTTCGCGCTCGAAGCGTACTCGAAATGTGGGGTCATGGAGCATCTCAGCGGGCAAGATTTTCACCGCCACGTCCCGATTGAAAACAGGATCGTGCGCTAAATAGACGACAGCCATGCCGCCCCGCCCGATTTCCGCTTTGATTTCATAGCGCCCGAAGGATTTTGGCGTCATAGACTCACCTCTGGTCATCAATTCGATCCACAACACACCCCAAATCTGGGGTCTTATCCCGTTGAAAACGAGAATGCCCTGTTTAATACTGTAATGGCAAGACTATTATAGTACAGCGCCGAAAAAACCGGGGTGTCAGATTTGACAGTTGAATGGTGGGTCTATAAAACGATAACTGCTGAGAGACCGATAAATTTCGAGGTTTGGAGTGCTATAATAGGGACTGTGGTTGTTCAATCAGGTCAGCCGTTTTCCGAAAAAAGGTGAATAGATGGCCTTGTTAAAGCGAATTTGTTGCATCATTGTATTGTTGGGGGTACTTGTACCGACTGGCGCCCTTGCCCAGGGCACCCAGAGCATGCGCATCAATTATTCCGAAGTTTTCGAGGGGGCAGACTCACTGCAATTAGATATCTATTATACGATCATCGAAGATGCTACTGGTCAGGCGGTTACCGACGCCCAAATCGAATCTGCTGAAGTCGTTCTTCTGGAAGACGGGTCTCATTACAGCGCGCAGGTCAAAAAGGCCGATACGCCTTTCTATATCACCCTCGTTCTGGATGCCAGCGGCAGCATGGCCCGCGCGGGAGAAGATTTGCGTAACGCCGCCAAACAGGCTCTCAATAACTCCCCGCAGGGGGCGCGTTTCTCAGTGATCCGATTCAACGACCGGATTGACGTTTTGCGGGATTTCACCGAAGATGAAGATTCGGTTGCCCGCGCCATTGATCAGGTCGAGCCGGTCGCAAACGCCGGCACGTGCTTGTATGACGCTATTTATACCGCAGTCGAGCTGCTCGGAAAAACGCCAGCCGGGCGGCGGGCCATCGTTCTGTTCACTGATGGCCGCGATGAAACTCTCAACCAGGGACCGTGCAGCCAACATACCTACGATGAGGCCATATCCCTGGCTATCCGCCCCGATTTGCACGTCCCCATTCACGCAATCGGCCTTTCTGGAAACCAGTCTCGCATCAACGCATCTGAGCTGGAAAGTATGGCCAGCACAACAGGCGGATTCTCTGCGGTTGGCGGCCAGAGCAGTCTGTCGAGCCTGTTCGAGCAAATCATGGATGCGCTCAACAGCCAATGGCTGGCAACATCCTTTCTCTACCCGACTCAGGGACGCCACGAAGCCGCCATTCAGGTGAGACTTAAGGATGGCACTATCCTTTCGGCCACAGTGTCTTTCGAATCCAGCCGGGCTTATTCGGTCCCGGCGAGTCTGACCATTGACCGGGTCGAATACAACGCCGAAAGAGACATCTACACCCTCTATTTCTTTGCAACCAGTGCTCAACTGATAGACCACATCAATGTGGCTGTATGGGATGTCAAAAACGGCGTGCAGGTGGCCGAATACACCTTTACCGGTTTATCCAACACATCGGCTTATGAGATTTCCAACCAGGGCCTTCAGTCGGGCAAGGAATACGAATTCAGGATTTCGGCCCTGACGGCTGCCGGTGAGCCGGTCAAAGATGTCCAGGGTAACCCAATTGAGATGGTGCACGAGGTTACCTACAGCCCTACGGTGCTCAAAACGAAAGTCTCCATTGCCTCGGTTATTCTACAGCCCCTGGAGATTGTCATCAATATTCAGGTCGAAAACGGGCAGCAGGTTTCTCGTTACGAAGGCTGGCTGAACGACGATGCCACCAAAACGTTGGTGCCGACCACCACCTTTACCATTACATCCCTCCCGGCGGATAATTCCATCCATATTCCAATGCTGGGTGTGCAGGAAGGCAAATATACCATCGTCTTCCGGGCTTTAGGTTTCGATGGCACGCTTCTTTCGGAAGCAGATTACAAAGGTGTGGCGTTCACGCCGCCGGTACCACCTCCCCCGCCATCCAGAATTTCCGTGATTATGGGCCAAATCCTAGATGGCTTGCGCGCCCGCCCATGGATCATCGTGGTGATGATCCTTGTCATTCTGGTGGGGATGTTGGGCTTGATATCGATTCCCCTTATTGCTCGCAGACAGACGGGAACTCCAGTCTTACAGGGTAAGCTGGAAGCCAATCTGGGCCCAAAGGGGCAAAATTTACCGATCAATTTGACGCGTGTCATTGATCAGCCTCCCGCTCCAGTCAGAGCGCCAGCGCCCCAACCCGTGGCCGCGGCCCCATCGGCGACGATCCGGGTGGCTCAGACCCCCGATCCAGCCAGCCAGGGTAAAGCGGTTCGAATCTATCACCAGTCGCCCTTCACGATGGGCAGAGAGGAGTGTGGGCTTAACTTTAGCGGTGATCGCAAGGTCTCGCGTAAACATGCAGTCATCGCCTTTGACATGACATCCAACACCTTTTTCATCACAGACCTGGGAAGTGTCAATGGCGTTTGGGTCAATGGCGTGCGAATCCAGGCCAACCGGCCTGTGCCCTTGTCCAAAAGCGCGACCGTAAACCTGGGGCCAGATACGCGTCTCGTTTTCGAGCGTATTGCTTGAGATAGTTTTCAAGCATTTGGCATCTGACAAGCCGGGAATCGTTTCAGAGAATGCCGGGTTAAAAATTCACACCTCTATTGACAAAAAGGGTGTGTTTGCTAAAATAGATAAGGTTTATAGCAATTCCCAGACCTGACCCGCATCAGGCGGAAAACCAGAGCTTTATCCTGGAAATTCTTGCACGAAGAGCAAAGAACCCGCTGGTTAGGTCCCAATCCCATCAAAGGAAGGAAAAGCAAGCGAAAGGAGAATAACCATGCCTGCACCCAGAATTCGAGCCCACTATGAAGATCTCGAAGGCATCCGGAACAGATTTGCCCAACAGGCAGACCAGGTCCGGCAAATGTCACAAAACGTCCGCAGTAAGTTGGAAGTCTTGCGCGATGGCGCGTGGATCGGTGAAGCAGCCAATAAGTACTTCGACGAGATGGACAGCGAAGTCCTGCCGGCCGTAGACCGCCTCATCAATGCCCTGGAGCAAGCCAGCCAGGCGACCCGCCAGGTTTCTGACCGGTTACACCAGGCTGAGGAAGAAGCAAGCAGCCGCTTCCGCAGTTAGTTTCTGGCATCCTATTCGAAGTTAATTTCAGGAGGACGATATGGAACTCAAAATGGTGTATGATGCCATGGAAGATATGGCGAATGCTTTTACCCAGGGCGCTCAAACCCTCGAAGGGGTCGCTGGCGAGATGAACAACGTCGCCGGCACCCTGGAAGGCGGCGCCTTGCTAGGCAAGGGCGGCGATGCTTTTGTCGGCGCCATCCGCGACCGCCTGACTGTCAGGCTCAACCGGCTTCGCGCTAAATTCGAGGAGCTCAATCGGGATATCATCGTCGCCATGGGTGAGATGCGGCAAGAAGATCTCGGCTCTGAGCGAACGTTCGAGGACTGAGGAGGTGAGCAATGTTCGGAATATTTGATTTCGTTTTCGATGCAGTGGGTGATGTCCTTAACCAGGTGACGGGTTTCGCGACCCAGATTTCTGATATGGTCGAAAGCCCCATCAATAACTGGGTGAACCAGGTTACGGGCGGCGTCTGGACTGGCCGAGGCGCGGATGCCTTCGTAACCGAGATGCAAACGGTCGTGCTGCCCGAAGTGGCGCAGTTGGTCGCTTCGATTGCCGGCGCAGGCGGCGGTGGCGGCGGCGGTAGTTTCTTCTCCATGGTCCAAGATGCTATCGGCATCATCGGCGATGCTGACGATGCAATCAATGGCATCATCGGTGGCGTCGGCGATCTCTTCGACAGCATCTTCTAAACGTGCCGTGAGCTTCTATACCCGAAAGCGAGGATGATTATGGATGCAAATGCTGGTATTTATATGGATACGGAGGCGGTCCAGGGTATTGCGAACGGTTTTCGTTCAGCCTCGGACACCTTGAGCGCAGTCAGTACAGGCCTTGAGGCCGCTATTGCCATTTTGCAAGCCACTGCGTTCCTGGGCATGATCGGGAACGCGGCGCTGGCGCATTATTTGGAAGGCATCAAGCCCCACGTAGATCGATTGTCCCAGAAATGCGGCGAGATCGAGACCGATTTGTACGCCGCTATCGCTGCTTACATCAACGGCGATTACTCTGGCTCGACTCATTTCGGCTAGACCTATTTCTGTCTGAAATCGTTAAATCAACCGGGGCAGGCCATGTCGTCCTGCCCCGGTTGGTATCAGCTTTTGTTTCGCTCTCTAACAATCCAATGATTCTTGGGAAAACCGACTTTCTCGACGGCCGCGCAGCGGTCGTGCAAATTTACTGCGGTAATAGCATCGTCAGGGAAAGCAGCAGCGAAAGCGCCAGCAGCGTGCCGACAATGATCCCAATCGGTCGCCACGGGAATTGAAATTCTCTCTTTTCCTTGGGTACGCGCGGCAGGTTCGCCTGCAATTCCTGTGCAAAATGGACGGCGCTTGGCGGCCGGTTGGCATAATCCTTGCTAATCGCGCGTTCTGCAATCCCAGGGATGTTTCTCAGGTCTGAGCGTCCGGTCGCTGGCGGCCGGGTGCGGATAATGGCATCGTAGATAGTCTCGTCGCGTTCCTGTTTGAACTCGAACGGCGGCTGGCCGGCCAGCATTTCATAAAGCACTAAACCCAGCCCGTAAACATCCGTCGCCCCGCCTACCTTGCCTTTCATCTCGATCAACTCTGGCGCGGTATACGCCGGCGGCACAAAGCGACGATCCCAGGATTGGAGTATACTTTGAGCATCGCCCGCGAATCCCAGGTCCAGCAGCAGCGGGCGCGGAACACCTTGTTTGTCCATCCTTATCAACACAATGTCCGGGCTGAGACATAGATGTAATCGCTGCCGTTGGTGCAGTAAAGCAATGACATCCGCCAGGCCGAGCGCAATCCACCCAACGTGTTGGTACCAGGGCTGCGCATTCTTCAACAAAAGATTTCGCAGCGTATCTCCTTCGGCGTAATCGAAAACCAGGAAATACTTGGTTTGCCCTTGAACAACCGTTTTCCCATAAGGCGTCTCTACCAGCCGTGCCTGCTCGTAGGCTGGGAGCAGCACTGGCAGCATCGGATGTTTGACCCTCGCCAGCTCGATCAATATCTTGGCTTCGCGCTTGAGTTTTTCCTGGCAGCCTTCGTGTGCAATTTTTACGAGAATGTCTTTATCAGCTCGTTTGGCTTTATAGACAGCCGATGATCGCAGAACGACCAATAACTCCACGATCTCGATATTACCAACCCATTCCCCGCGTTCGAAGATCTCGGGTGATTTCTCCGCCGGGCAGTATTTCTCCTGGCACCACAAGTTGCCATCCACCGATGTGCGATTACAACGAATGCAGATGTGCTTCATGGGAGGGCCTCCTTGTCTAAGCTAAATTACATTGACCGTCCGCCACGCATCCAGCCCGAGCTGCCTGAAGGGAAATATTCCGTTCCCAATCCGCCGGATAACATCGAGAATACCAGCCAGCCGATCCTGCAATTAGCCCTGCCGATGGCGACGATCTTTGGCTACCTGATCGTCTCGTTGGTAGGAGAGGGTCGGAGCTTGCTGATGATGATCCCGATGGGGATTGCTGTGGTCGCGTCATCGCTGGTGTCATTATATACGATTCGACGCAATAAGCAATTGCGCGAGGAAAAAGAACGCGCCTACGCCCAACGGCTGATCGAGCTGCGCAAGGAAATGGAAAGCTATCACGACATGCAGCGCCTATTTTATCACTATAACTATCCAGACCCAGGCACTGCGCTGCGTATGGCTGCCGACATCGGCAACGCGCCGACCATGCGGCAGGAAGATATCCGCTCTGGCTCGCGCCTGTGGGAGCGCCGCCCCACTGACAAGGATTTCGGCGTGTTGCGTCTCGGCAGCGGCACGGTTCCATCCACGGTCATCTATGCCCTCGAACGGGCGCAGGATGCCACCGACCCCCGCTTGAGCGAGGCGCTGCGTCTCGAAGCCGATTCGCGCTACGTTCCAGAAGTACCCATCGTCATCCCGCTGCGTGAACCGCCAGCCGAAAAATCGGGCGAGGAGCCGAAAGGCATCGCCCGTCACACGATCGGCATCGCCGGTAACGACCCGGCTGGCGTGTACGATTACATCCGCTCGATGCTGGTGGATTTCTCGGCCTTTTATTCTCCCAACGACGCTCATATTTACATCATCGGCTCCAATGATGCCCGGCAGAACTGGCGCTGGGCTTACCCGCTGCCGCACTGTAAAGAGGGCCAGGCCGAGACGCTCTGCTTCGAGGAAGACGTGGAAAAGAAGCCCGACAAAGAACAGGAAAAGATGTCCCTGTTCTGGAAATCGCTGCGCACCACCCTCGAGCGCCGTAAAATCCGCCTGCAGGACGAGAAGGGCAACCCGGAGATCACACTGCCTTTCCTGCTGGTGGTGGTAGACACGCTGAATCCGCTGCCCGGTTGGTCCACCCTGCGTGATCTCGAATCGAACGCCACCGTTTCGCTGATCATGAAAGAAGGCGCTTACCTGGGCGTCGCTATTATCTTTCTGGTGCCCGAGCGCAGCAAAATCCCCAGCCCATGCCAGGCCGTCATCGAGATCGAAACGACGCCCAACGGCGACTCAACCTTTCGTTACGCCGAAGTCGGCATCAATTCGGCCCGCTTTGTTGGCAAGGCGCAATTGGTTCGCACCCAGGACCCGGCGCGTGAATTTGCCCGCTACCTCGAACCGCTGGCGATCCGCCGCAGTTATGGCGCCGATCTGGCAACCAGCGTCACGCTGCTCGAAATGCTTGGGCTGACCTCCATCGAGGACCTGCAAAAATTTGCCCAGGAGAACTGGCGGCACAGCAAAGAGCCTAAGAGCGCCGACTGGCTCAACGTGAACATCGGCTTGCTGTCGGGCAACGAGGTGCGTAAGCTCATCTTCTCCGCCAAGGGCGATGGCGTCCATGGGCTGGTGGCTGGCTCCACCGGCTCTGGTAAATCCGAGTTGTTGATGACCCTCATCATGGGCCTCGCCATCAATTACGATCCGAGCGTGGTCAACTTCGTGCTGGTAGACTACAAAGGCGGCGCGGCTTTCGAGCCATTCCGCGATCTGCCCCACGTGGTGGATATCGTCACCAACCTGGAAGGCTCGGCCACCGGCCGCATGTTCTCGTCCATCAAGGCCGAGCTGGATCGCCGCCAGCGGCTCAATACCTATAGCGATTCGAAAGACATCGTCCACTACTACAAAAAAGGGCTGCACCGCAAGGATGGCTCGCCGCCATACCCCTTCCTGTTCATCATCATTGACGAGTTCGCCGAGATGATCGCCGGCAATGCCGAGTTCAAATCGCAGCTCGAGAGCATCACCCGCTTGGGCCGCGCCCTTGGGGTTCATCTCATCCTGGCGGCTCAGCGTCCCGCAGGCGTCACCGACCAGATGCGCGCCAATATCAAATTCCGTATCTGTTTGCGGGTTGAAACGCCCGACGACAGCCGCGAACTGCTGCGCCGCTCAGACGCAGCCTTTCTGCCGCCCGGCATCCCCGGGCGCGGCTATTTGCAAATTGGCAATGAAAACGTCGAGATGATCCAGGTGGGTTACATCGGCGGCGATTATCGCGGCCCGCAGGAAAACGTCAGCCCGGATATTATCTGGCTCAGCCGGCCCAAGAAATCGGATACCCAAAAGGCCAAAGAAGAAGCTCCCAAGCTGTACGATGTCGCCGTAAACCGAATGGCCTCGCTGGCCAAAGGTGAGAGCGTTCCGGTGCAATGGCGGCCCTGGCCGGCATTCCTCCCCAAGAATTACTCGCTTCAGACGCCAGCGGATATGGCTTACATGACCGACACCGACGTTGCGCTGCTCCGCCTGGATGACGCCTCCGAGCCTGGCGGCGACGGGCAGGCTTCCCAGGTGGTGGATCAGAGCAAGGTCACGGCTGGAACCGCCAAAGCGGTGCAGCAGGCCGTTCACATGCCGCTGAACCGTGCGGTGACGCTCTGGCTGGGCGGCAATTATCGCTGGAAGAAGGTGGATTGGGCCACGCGCGCCATGCGCCCGGTAGTCGGTATCATTGACAACCCCTACGAGGCGCGCCAGCTTCCTTTGATTATCAACTTCCCCATCGGCCACGCGGTGCTCTTTGGCGCATCCGGGTGGGGTAAAACCTCGTTCTTGCGCACCCTCCTGGTCAGCCTGCTCACCACCCACTCGCCCGACGAGCTGCATGTTTACATCCTCGACTTCGGCGGGCGCAACCTGCTCCAATTCCGGGATTTCCCGCACATCGGCGCGGTGGTCACTGCCGAAGAAGACGAGCGTGTGCTGCGGCTGCTGCGCAAAATCAGCAGCATCGTCGAGCGCCGCCAGACGCTGTTCGGCGAAGCCGGTGTGGCAGACCTGTATTCCTACAATCAAAAGACCCCCGACAAAACCCTGCCCGCCGTGCTCGTAGCGATGGACAATTTTGCCGGGTTCAAAGAGAATTTCGAGAATTACCTGCCAGCGCTGATCTCGCTGGTGCGTGAGGCGCGTGCTTTCGGCGTCCATTTCGTCGTCACGGCAGACCAGGCGAATGCCCTGCCCAACAAACTTTTCAGCCTGTTCACCGAGCGCATGACGCTGCGGCTGTCGGATCCTTCTGAATATACGACTGTCGTCGGGCGCGGCGTGCCCGATATGGGCCAAATCGCCGGGCGCGGCTTCGTCAAGATTGGCCGCACCCCGATGGAATTCCAGGTGGCGCTCCCGTTGGGCGGCGACGACAGCGAAACGGGCAAGCGCATAGACGAATCCGAGCAGATGAAAAACCTGGCCCAGATCATGACCGCTACCTGGGGCGGCGCGTGGAAAGGCGAGCCGCCAGCCAGCATCGAAACCCTGTCCGTCAAGATCCTGCTCGAGAAAGTACTCCAAACCCGTATAGCGCCCTCGGCCCGGCGGCTCATGCCTACCCTGGGCATGGACGACCTGAACCTCGAACTCTACAACCTCGACCTTCAACGGGCTGGCCCGCACTTCGTCGTTATTGGCCCGGCTAACTCGGGCAAGACCACCAGCCTGCGCACGCTGGCGCTCTCCCTGGCTTCCAGCTACTCGCCCGATGAGGCGATGATCGTCCTGGTGGACTTCCAGCGCCGCCTGTTCGAGTACGGCGGCAAGCGCAACCTGGGGCAGATCCCCCACGTCGTTCAGACGATCTCGAAAGCCGAACAGATTGACGAATTTGCCGCCAATTTCAAGTACGAGTGCAAGGATTTCGAGGCGAATCCCGGACGCCGCAAGATATACGTGCTCATTGACAACTACGAGAGCTTCAGCGATGAGGGCGTCAAAAAGAGCCGCAAGGCTTTCGAAGACATGGCGATCCTGGCGCGTGAGATGGGCACGGCGGGCGTCCACTTCATCGGGTGCGGCTCGCTTGGCTGGCTCAGCGCCTCCGACGATCTGCGCAAACAGATCCAATCCTCCAGCTACGGCCTGGCGCTGTTGAGCGCCGACGCGGTCGCCAAGCTGAACGGCAAAGTGCCGCGCAGCTTGGCCGAAGCCGAATTACCCATCGGGCGCGGCTTCATCGTCAAATCGGGACGCACACTGATGTTGCAAATAGCGACTCCTTACACGAACGATGATAACGTCGAGGGATCGCTGGACGAATGGGTGGAGCGCATCGTCCAGAAGTATCCTGCCCAGAAAGTTGGCTGGCTGCGCCCGCCGGATGCCCCCGCCGAGGAGGCCGCGCCAGCTCCATCGGCCGCCGCGCCCAAAGCGACTCTGCCGCCGCCCGCCCCGATGCCGCCTGTCGCCAAGCCAAAACCCAAACCCTCCGATCAGGAAGTGGACGTGGAGGCCCTCAAAGCCAAGCTGCGCACCACCGGCCTGACCGAAACCCTGCTCAACAATATGAGCATCGAGTCCATGCTGGCCATGGTGAAGCGTTTTGGCCTGGATAAACCGGCTGAGCCAAAATCCGAAGGTGATCAGGCCCCGGCCGGGCCGGCCTCCGAGAGTGGTCAGCCGGTTAAGTAGCTGTCAGTCGTATAAACGGTATTGAGCCGCATAAAAACAAATCACGAGAAAAGGATCATGACAAGTCTCCAGGGTGAATCTGACAGCGAACAGATTTATAATCCCCCAGTTTGGCGGTTGCTTCTCATTATTTATGTGCTTCCAGTCGTAGGATCCTTTTTAGGATGGTTTGTAGATCATAACTCAGAGATCTTGAGCGGCAGACTGGACAAATTGTGGGACAGCACGCCGATCTTTCTAATTGTTGCCTTCGTTGCGATAATATGGAGCTTTTTGCTCATTGGCCTGAATCGTGATTGGTATGCCATAAAGATTGACAAGGTTTCGATATCAGGCCAAGCAAGTTTTGGGGGGAGGACAGTTATTCTCCTGAACGAGCTTGACAAGGAAAGAACTCGGCTGCGAGCTGCTACCATCAAACTGTTTAGAGTTTGGATTATTTGGGATAAGCTTGGCAACAAAATTGCTATCCCGGAATTCCTATTTCTAAATGACCAGATTGCAGATATTCTGAAGGCTATTGGCTGCGAAGAATCTTGGGCAGAGAGCTTGAAGCATAAAGGAAATGCGTGGTAGCGGGATGTTCCAATATGAATATCATCTCTGGAAATATGGTTCTCAACCCCGATTTCATAGCGTTATTTCAATTGGAAAAAGGTGAGCCGTGAGTGACGAATATATCGAGCTGACTATTGACGTTTTCGACTCGACCGGGAATCTGGCCAAGGTGCGCAAAACCTTGACCGTTCGCCGCCTGATTGATGAAATCCTGCGCGAATTCGACGATCTGGATCGCAGCACCCCCGAGGCCTATGCCGTTTACTTGAAAAACCAATCCAAGCCGTTGGATCGCGACTCGACGCTGGCTCAACTGGATATACAGGCCCACGATGAGCTGGAATTGCGTTATTCCCGCCGCTCGGTGCGCGAGCGCTTATCCGGCGGGAAACGGCTTTTCCTGCGGGACGAATCCACAGGGCAGGCATTTGCCATTGATTGGCAGCCGGCCCTCATCGGCCGGCCGGATGTGGATCCCACCCATAATGAGCTGCTGGCCGTCAACCTGGAGCCGTTCCCTAACAGCCTGCGCGTCTCCCGCCGCCATGCGCAAATTAGCGAGGACCGAGGTGTGTTTTACGTGGAAAGCGCGGCGTTCAATAATCCCACTTTCCTCAATAGCGAGACGACTCCTATCGCCGGCAAACGCCGCATTCAATCCGGCGACCGCATCCGGTTGGGGAAGAGCGGTATCGTTTTAACGGTCATGTAGGATTTTGCTACCGGACAAATCAAATCACGAATAGCACGAACGAACGACCGAATGACACGAATTGGTTCAAAAACATTCGTGGCATTCGTGATAAACATGCAGCCGCCATCTTATAGTGTCCGGTAACAAAAGATAAGATCATCGCTTTCGCAAATCCCTCTACAATAAAACAAGCCTCCGCTGGTGGTGAGGAAACCCAGCGGAGGCTTTCGCCAAAGGAGGAAACAGCGATGAGCATTAGGAGTTGTCCAGGCTCCTACTTTCGCAATTAATCATACACTATCACCCCTTCGAAAGTCCATTGCCAATCGTCACAATTAATCCGTGACATTTCTCACAAGGCTCAGACTTGATTTCTCTACGGGTAGATTCGATCACGACTGTCACGAACGGACGAATATCACGAATTTTAAACAATTTAGGCTCTCCCGCCTTTGACGGGAAAAGTCCCAGATTTGGGGTGTGTGGGAGTGCGCAACACTCCCACACACCCCAAATCTGGGGATTCCTCCCGTTGGAAACGGG
>DYIZ01000116.1:0-10599 GCA_020723385.1 Candidatus Aquidulcis sp. | reverse complement strand
GGGAGAGCCACAATTTAAATCATTCGTGGTATTCGCGTACTCGTGGGCAATTCGAGGATGGTTCGTGCTCTTCGACGAGAATTGCTTACCAAACCAGATATGTTTGCTATAATAATCCCAGCAGGTGTTCTCGATTTTCAAATCAACGGTGGGAGTTACTTTGAACAATCTTTTGTTGTGTGGGAGGCTCATCATGTCCGCTGCAATTTGCAAAATAACACGAGTTTTTAATCTCAAAGGCGCATCAACCATGATCCGAAAATCACTCAGCCTGGCTGCGCGCCTGATCCTGATCGCTGCACTTGTCTCCAGCCTGGCTTTGACCGCCGCGCCGGCCCGCGCCGCCAACGGCCGCGCCGTGTTCATTGTGAACAGCCTCCTCGATCGGGTGGATGCGGCTCCCGGAAATGGCGCGTGCGCCACTGCGACCGGAACCTGTACGCTGCGCGCCGCCATCCAGGAAGCCAACGCCGCGGCGGGCAGCGATGTGATCGTTTTGGCCGCCGGGAATTACCTTTTGACGATCCCCGGCGCGGGCGAGGATAACGCCGCCACAGGCGATCTCGACATTACCGATCACTTGAGCCTCTTCGGCGCAGGGACGGGCAGCACGCAGATCAACGCCGGAGGTTTGGATCGGGCAATTCACATCCCCGGCGGTTCGGTCGTCACCTTCGCCAACGTGACCATTCGCAATGGCCTCATCACCGCCCCCGGTGAGGCAGGCGGCGGCATCTATAACGCGGGTGTGCTGACCCTCATCTTTGCGAATGTCGCCGATAACGAGGCATCGGCTTCGGGCGGCGGGATTTTTAACGCCGGTTCGCTCACAGCGGTCAACAACACGCTTTCGGGCAACGAAGCTGCCAGCGGCGGCGGATTGTCCAACAGCGGCTCTGCCAGCCTCGCCAACAGCGCCATCTCGGAAAATGTCACTGAATCCGGCGGCGGCGTCTACAATGCTGCATTGCTGGCAGTGAGCAACAGCACAATTTTCAGCAATACCGCCAGCGACGAAGGCGGCGGCGTGTTCAATATCGGCAGCGCGGCAGTCATCACCCTGACCAGCAGCACAGTTGTAAGCAATGCGGCGGGCATGGGCGGCGGGCTGTACAACGTGGATGGAAAAGCGGTCTCGCTCGGCAGCGGCTTCAGCGATAATATCGCGGAAGCTGTTGGCGGCGGCGGTATCTCCAACCAGGGGAATGGAACACTCATCGCGACCGACTCACAGATCATCGGCAACCAGGCAATCTCCGGCTGGGGCGGCGGTCTGGATAATGCCGGCAGCGCCAGCTTTTCACACGGAACACTATCTGGCAACTACGCTGAGTCTGGCGGCGGCCTCTACAATACAGGCCTGATGACCGTCACCAACGCCACGGTCTCTGCCAACGGTGCAGCGAGTTTCGGCGGGGGAATTTATCAAGCCAGCGGCACGTTGAATGTAAATAACGCCACGCTCACCGCCAATATCGCCGACGTTGACGAGGACGGCTCCGGCGATGGCGGTGGAATCTACCGGGAAGCCTCGACCATCAACCTCGCCAATACGATCGTGGCCGGGAATATTGACCCTGGCGGGCAGGCCCCGGATTGCAGGGGGATCGTGATGTCGCAGGGCTACAACCTGGTTCAATCCCTCTCCGGCTGCACCCTGGCTGGCGATCCGACCGGCAACATCATCGGGGAGGAGGCACTGTTGGGCGCTTTGCAGGATAACGGCGGCGCGACGCTCACCCACGCCCTGTTGTCCGGCAGCCCGGCGGTGAACGCGGCCAACCCGGCAGCCCCAGGCGGGGGAGGTGGGGCCTGCGAGGCCGCCGACCAGCGTGGAATTTCCCGCCCCCAGGGGGCGCAGTGCGACATCGGGGCTTTCGAGACCCTCTTGGTCCAGTTCAGCACGGACTCCCAAAACGTTGGGGAAGCCATCGGATTGGTCACAGTAACGGTGGATTTGAGTTCAGCCAGCTTCTTGACCGTGACGGTGCCGTATTCGGTGAGCGGGACAGCCCTCGGCGGCGGGGTGGATCACACCCTGGCCGATGGGAGCTTCGTCATCCCGATGGGAAATCTCTCTCACAGCCTGACCTTCAGCGTGACCAACGATACCCTCGACGAGGCAGACGAGTTCGTGACTGCCACCTTGGGCATACCGTCCAACGCCGTTCTGGATGCATTCGATGTGCAGACCATCACTATCCTAGATGACGATCCGATGCCGGTGGTGCAGTTTATAACAATCACGCAGTCAATCATCGAGGCGGCCGGTGATGTGACAGTGACTGTGGTTATGTCCGCGACCAGCAGCTTCACCGTGACCGTGCCTTACACGGTGAGTGCGACGGCTACCGGCGGCGGTGTGGATTTCAACCTTGTCAACGGCACCTTCACGATCCCGCCGGGTGACGCCTCCCGGAGCCTGGCTTTCCCTGTGACGAATGATACCCTCGACGAGGCTGATGAGATGATTACCCTCACCCTGGGCGCACCGGCAAACGCCATACTGGGCGCCTTCAGCGAGCACACCATCACCATCCTCGATGATGACCAACCGCCAACGGTGCAATTCATTCTTCCCGATCAGACCGTCGGGGAGGCGGATGGCGGGGGAACGGTGTTGGTGTATTTGAGCGCAGCCAGCAGCTTCACTGTGACCGTCCCCTATAACGTGTGCGGGACGGCGACCGGCGGCGGGGTGGATCACGGCCTGGTTAGCGGTATCTTCACCATCTCACCGGGATACATCTCCAGCAGCCTGACTTTCACGGTCACGAATGATACCCTCGACGAGGCCGATGAGACTGTCATCCTCACCATGGGCGCGCCGGTTAATGCCGTTCTCGGCCCAGTCAGTGTGCATACTATCACTATCCTTGATAATGATTCGCCGCCCACGGTGCAGTTCGTCACAGACGCTCAATCGGTCTCGGAAGGAACCGGCGTGGTCGTGGTGACGGTATACCTGAGCACGGCCAGCGGCCGCCAGGTCACTGTGCCTTATTCGGTCGGTGGAAGCGCTGCCGGCGGCGGGGTGGATCACAACCTGGCCGATGGGAGCTTTACGATTCAGCCGGGAGCGGTCTCGGGTGTTATTACCTTCACGGTAACGCCCGATGAGCTTCATGAAAATACCGAGACCATCAGCATCACCCTCGGCGCGCCAGTCAACGCTGCCCTGGGCGCAAACAGCCAGCAAATCATTACCATCTTCGATGATGATCCGCTGCCGGTGGTGAAATTTGCCGATGCATCGGTGAGCGTGAATGAGAATGAGAGTGTTGCCACGATCACTGTCACCCTCAACGCAGCTTCGATGATAACGGTCACGGTCGGTTATGTTTCCGGCGACGGCACGGCTGTCATGGGAAGCGATTATCTCACCGCCACCGGAACGTTGACCTTCACGCCGGGTATCACCACCCAGACCTTCACCGTGACCATCCTCAACGATGAGCTTGACGAGCCAGACGAAACCGTCAACCTGGCGCTGGTAGACCCCGTCAATGTGGTCATCGGTTTGCCCGGTTGGGCGGTTTTGACCATCATTGACGACGATTCGACTTATTACTTGTACCTGCCCATCGTCATCCGCTGACCGCGCCGCGTAGGAGACTATCCGAATAACCGGAGTGCGGACTTCAGTCCGCAACAACTGGCGGACTGAAGTCCACACTCCAGAACTATTCGGATAGGCGCGAGGGCGGAATGTCATCCCGCCTCACGCAGACATTTCCAAAAATCGGGTGTTCGGTGCAACAGCACAGAACACCCGATTTTTTACGGTTATAATACGTCCGCTTTTGGAAAGGACACCCCTTCATGACAAATCTCACCGGCCGCGAGCGGCAGCATTATGTGCAGACCATGTTCACCCGCATCGCGGCGCGTTACGATTTGATGAACCGGCTGATGACCGGCGGACAAGATGTAGGCTGGCGGCGGCAGGTGATCCAGCAGGCGATTCTGCGCCCCGGTGAGCGCCTGCTCGACCTGGGGGCTGGCACCGGCGATCTGACCCGCGAAGCGCTGCACCAGCAGCCCGGTGTACACCCGCTCGCCGCGGATTTCACCATCGAGATGATGCGCGTCGGCCGGCGGCGTTCCGGCGGCGAAGCCATTCCCTGGATGGGGGCCGACGCGCTGCATCTGCCCTTCGCCAATGCATCATTCGACGCGGTGGTCTCCGGCTTCCTCATGCGCAATGTAAACGATGTTCCCCAGGCGCTGCGCGAACAGCGCCGCGTGCTGGTTCCCGGCGGGCGGATCGTCATTCTCGATACCACGCGCCCCCCGCGGAACTGGCTCTCCCCTGCAATCCAGTTCTATCTCCACCGGGTGATTCCCCTCCTCGGCCGGCTGCTCACCGGGCAGGCCGAGGCGTACACTTACCTGCCAGATTCCACCGAGGGATTCCTGTCTGCCGAACAGCTTGCCGCGCATCTGGAGCAGGCCGGTTTTCATGAAATTCATTTTCAGCGCCGCAATTTCGGTACGATCGCTATTCATTGGGCGGTGAAGTGACCAAATGCAAAGATTTTGAAAACACAAAGGCGACAAAGGGCTTCACGAAGGACACGAAGGTTTTTAATTGATTTTCCTTCGTCCACCTTTGTGATTGCCTTTCGTGACCTTCGTGTTTAATCTTTTCCGGCTTGTCCGGGTCAGGAGTTTATTATGAAACGCAATATATTTTGGTTTGTCTCGCTGCTGGCGGCGATTACCCTGGCTTTGAATGCCTGCGGGGCGAAGCCCACCGCCGAGCCGGTGACGCTCAAGATCGCCGTGCTGCGCATTCTCGATGCGCTGCCGATGTATGTCGCCGACCAGCAGGGCTATTTCATCGCTAACGGTATCCGGGTCGAGTTTATCCCGGTGGCCTCGGCCCCCGAGCGGGATCAGATCATCGCCGCTGGTCAGGCCGACGGTATGATCACAGAGATGACCTCCACCATGTTCGCCAACCGTGAGCAGGTGACGCTGCAAGTGGTGCGCATCGCCCGCGCCGCCACGCCCGATCAGCCAGTATTCCGGGTGATGGCCGCCAAAGACAGCGGCGTCGCCACCCTGGCCGACCTGCAAGGCGTGGAAGTGGGCATCTCGCAGGGTACGATCATCGAATACCTCTACAACCGGCTGGTGGAGGCCGAAGGCTACGATCCGAACGATTTCCCCACCATCAACATCCCCAGCATCCCCGACCGGCTGGCGATGCTCAACAGCGGCGGGCTGAAAGCCGCCATCCTGCCCGAGCCGATGTCGTCGCTGGCCGCGCAGAGCGGGTCAGTGGTGGTGATTGACGATTCCAGCCATCCTGAATACGGTTATAGTGTTTTGACCTTCCGCAAAGCGGTGATTGACCAGAATCCGGGGGCGGTCAAAGCCTTCCTGGCCGCGTGGGAGCAGGCGGTCGCCGATATCCAGGCGAATCCAGCCCAATGGAAAGACCTGCTCACCGAGCGCGAGCTGGTTCCCGCGCCGATAGCTGGCTCATTCGAGGTTCCCGCTGCGACTTATTTTCTCGCCAGTGTTCCCAGTGAAGCCCAGTTCGCCGATGCCCTGGCCTGGGCTAAAGACAAGGATCTGCTGGATAAAGACCTGGCCTACCAGGATTGCGTCAACGGCAGTTTGTTGCCGTAATAATGACGATTGACCGAAGACCGTAGACCGAGAACGAAAGACTCAATAGATGCAAAGTTTTGCTCACGCCGGATGAAAATCCGGCGGAACCGGAGACTATCGTCCCCTTGGAGCATGGAATTTTCATCCACTGAGACTACCTCGGTTGACGGTCAACCGTCCACCGTCAACTGTCCCATCGTCAACCATGCTCTCCCTCGCCTCCGTCACCTTTGCCTACCCCCACACCCCGCCAGTTTTCGAGGGGTTCTCTTGGCGCGCTGCGTCCGGGGAGTCGTGGGCGGTGTTGGGGCCGTCAGGCTGCGGCAAGACCACGCTGCTCTATTTGCTCGCCGGGCTGCGCACGCCTTCCGCTGGTCGGGTGCTCGTTCACGGGCAGACGCTCACCCGTCCCCGCCCGCAGACCGGGCTGATTCTGCAAGATTACGGCCTGCTCCCGTGGGCTACCGTCCGTCAGAACGCCGCGCTCGGCCTGCGCCTGCGCCGCTTCTACGGTCCCGACGGCAAGCACGCCCCGCGCCAGCCGGCTGAAGTCCCAACCGCCGGGGTGGATGCCTGGCTGGAGCGGCTGGGAATCGCCAGCTTCGCCGATAAATTCCCTGCACAGCTCTCCGGCGGTCAGCGCCAGCGCACGGCGATTGCCCGCACGTTAGCCCTCCAGCCGGATTTGCTGCTGATGGATGAGCCATTCTCATCGCTGGACGCGCCCACGCGCGAGAATTTGCAGGCTCTGACGCACGACTTGTGCGCGGAAAATAATTTGACTTTGGTGGTGGTCACACACACGATCGAGGAGGCTGCTGTCCTCGGGAAGCAGATTCTCCTCCTGGGGCAGGCTCCCAACCGGTCCCCGCGGGTGATTCCCAACCCGGGGGCGGGGTCGCCCGGTTTCCGCGAGCGCGCCGAATACGCTGAAATCTGCCGTGAGTTGCGGTCGCAAATGGGGAACGTATGAAACGCCGCGATTTGTTCTTCGCCGTCATCGCCCTGATTGTCGCCTGGGCTTTGGCCGCCCTCGTGCTCGACAAAGCCATCCTGCCGACGCCGTGGGCGGTGGGGGCGGCGCTCGTGAAGGAGCTGGGGCGCGACCTGCCGCTGCATTTCCTGTTCAGCTTGTGGCGCGTGGGGGCAAGTACGCTGCTGGCGGTGGCGCTGGCCGCGCCTGCCGGGCTGGCCATGGGCCAACTCAAACGGCTCGACCGCCTGTTCATGCCGGTGGTTTACCTGCTATACCCGATCCCGAAGATCGTCTTTGTGCCCATTATCCTGCTGATGCTCGGTTTTGGCGACCTGTCGAAAATCGCCATCATTTTCCTGATCCTGTTCTTCCAGATTTTGGTGTTGGTGCGCGACCAGGCGACCGCCCTGCGCCCGGAGCTGGTGCAGAGCGTGCGCAGCCTGGGAGCCGGGCGGCGGGCGCTGTTCCGCTTCGTGTACTTGCCCGCCAGCCTGCCGGCGATCCTCACTGCTTTGCGCCAATCGGTGGGGACGGCGGTGGCTGTGCTGTATGTGACCGAGCTGTTTGCGACGAAATGGGGATTGGGTTATTACATCTGGTATAAAGGCAGCACGCAGGCCAATTACGCCGCCATGTATGCCGGGGTGGCGGCGATGAGCGTGCTCGGCTTGGGCTTGTATTTCACGGTAGATTGGCTGGAGCGCCGCCTGTGCCGGTGGAAGTATGTGGAGTGAGACCGAAATTGGGGGTGTTAACCGGCCAGTTTCCCAATGATCAACCCCGCAGCAAATAAAACCCCGTAAACCAGAACCAATTGGCCGGTGCCCGCCAGCGCCTGGTTCAGCGGGCGGCCCTTTTGGGTGAAGATCGTCTTCAGCAGACGGGGGATGAGCGCCAGCGAAAGCCAGCTCAAAACCGTCCAGGGGGAGCCAACCCGCAGGGGAATCAGCGCCAGCGGGATCAGATAAGCCCCAACCAGCATGATGATGTATTCCAATTGAGCGCCGCGCGCCCCCAGGCGAACCGCCAGCGTGCGCTTGCCCACCGCCCGGTCGGACTCGATGTCCCGCAGGTTATTCACGATCAGGATGGCGACCACCAACAGCCCGATGGGGATCGAAGCCCACGCGGCCAGCGGGCTGAGAGTATGCGTTTGCACGTACACTGTGCCGCACACCGCCGCCGGCCCGAAGAACAGGAAGGCGAACACATCGCCCAGCCCGTGATAGCCAAAGGGGAATGGCCCGCCGGTGTAGGCAATAGCCGCCAGGATGGACAGCGCCCCCACGAGGACAATCGGCCAGCCGCCGGCCCACACCAGGTAAACGCCGATCAGCGCGGCCAGCCCGAAGACGATCAGCATGGCGCGGCGCACTTGTTTGGGTGAGGCCAACCCGGCTTGCGTCACCCGCAGCGGGCCGAAACGTTCCCCGGCATCCGCGCCTTTGAAGTAATCGAAATAATCGTTGGCGATATTGGCCCCGATTTGCAGCAGCAGCGCGCCGAGCAGCGCCGCCAATGCCAGGAGCGGGCGAAAGCCGCCCTCGAAAAACGCGACCGCCGTCCCGACGATCACCGGCGCAGCCGCGGCGGGCAGCGTCTTGGGGCGGGCGGCCAGCTTCCAGATTTCGAATTGGCTCAAGGATTGTGTTTGCATAAGATTTCGGGCGTGATTATACGTGACGATTGTCACGGGAACAAGATGCGGTTCATCGGGCGGGAAAGGGAATTGTCAGACAGGTTGTCTAATCAACTTGTGATAGAATGCGTTATGCCTGTCCTGTCACCCTATTCAACAAAATAGCCGGATTCCCGTCTCCCGCGTGCATCAAAGCGGGAGACTTTCGTGGTAGGTCAAGTCACCATTCCAATTTATAACGGATTTTCTCATGCAGCCTGAATCCCCCGCCGCGCTGAATCGTTATCGTTTCGTGGTTTCTCCACGCTCGAATTCTGACCCGCGTTCCGCCGGGTATCTGGCCGACGCCCATGCTCTCGGCCTGACCGCCGTGACTGGCCTGCACTGCCACGATCTGTACTTCGTCGAAGGCAGCCTGAGCGAGGCAGATGTCCAGCGTCTCGGCGTGGAATTGCTCTCCGATCCGGTAACGCAGACCGTTGACAGTTGGCAGTTGGCGGTTGGCGGTCTCCAGCCTTCGGTCTCCGGTCGCTTATCAACGGCCAACAGTCGGCGGTCGTCCGTCGTCGAAATCGCCCTGCGCCCCGGCGTGACCGACCCGGTGGCCGAGCAGATCGTGCGCGCCGCTCATGAGATCGGCATCCCCGGGGTAAGCCGCGCCTCCACCGGGCTGCGATTCGAGGTGGAGGGCGAAGCGCTTTCGGATGAGGTTCTCCACCTGATAGCAAAGCGCCTGCTGGCGAACGCCGTCATCCAGCGCTACGCCCTCGGCGAGATCGAACCGTCCTTCCCCCATCCGGCGGAGGCCTCCGGGCAGGTGGAAATCCTCCCCGTGCGGGAACTCGACGACGAGGAGTTGCTGGCGCTCTCGAAGGAACGCCGCGCCGCCCTCGACCTGGCCGAAATGCAATCCATCCAGAACTACTACCGCGCTGAAGGCCGCGACCCCAGCGACATCGAATTCGAGATGATCGCCCAGACGTGGAGCGAGCATTGCGGGCACAAAACCTTCAAGGCAAAAATAGAGATGGGAGAACAGAGAGAAGAGAACAGTTCTTCGCTTCCTGGTTTCTACTCTCCACTCTCTGCTCTCTACTCCCGCCCCATCAACGTCCTGCTCAAGACCTTCATCCGCTCGGCCACCGAGAAGATCGCCGCCCCGTGGGTACGCTCGGCCTTTGTGGACAACGCCGGCATCATTGACTTCGACGACGAATTCGAGGTTTCCTTCAAAGTCGAGACGCACAACCACCCCTCGGCCATCGAGCCGTTCGGCGGAGCCAATACCGGCGTGGGCGGCGTGATCCGCGATGTGTTGGGGGTTTCGGCCAAACCGATTGCCAACACCGATGTTTTGTGCTTTGGGCCGCTGGATTTGCCGGTGGAGGCGCTGCCCGAGGGCGTGCTGCACCCACGGCGCATCCAATCGGGCGTGGTGGCGGGCGTGCAAGATTACGGCAACAAGATCGGGATTCCCACGGTGAATGGGGCCATCCTGTACGACGAGGGCTATACCGCCAACCCCCTGGTATTCTGCGGGTGTGTCGGGCTGGCCCCCAAGGGCAGCCATCCCCGGGAGGCGCGCCCTCACGACCGGGTGATCGTGCTGGGCGGCGGGACAGGCCGCGATGGCCTGCGGGGGGCCACCTTCTCCTCGATGACGATGGACGCCCAAACCGGCGAGGTCTCCGGCGCTTCGGTGCAGATCGGCGACCCGATCACCGAAAAGGGGCTGATCGAAGTGCTTCTGCGGGCGCGTGACCAGAAGCTCTACACCGCCGTCACCGATTGCGGGGCGGGCGGTCTGTCCTCCGCAGTCGGCGAAATGGCCAGCCAGGTGGGGGCCGACGTGGAATTGAAAGACGTGCGCCTGAAGTACCCCGGCCTGGCCCCGTGGGAAATCTGGCTCTCTGAGGCGCAGGAACGCATGGTCTTCGCCGTGCCGCCCGAAAACATTCCTGCCCTGCAAGCCATCTGCGACACCTTCGACGTGAATCTCACCGACATCGGCGAATTTACCGGCGGCGGGCGGCTGATTGTGCGCTACGCCGGGCGTGTGGTACTGAATCTCGACAACCAGTTCTTGCATGAGGGAATTCCGCAGCGGCAGTTGAAAGCAGTGATCAGTGATCAGTTATCAGTAATCAGTGAGCCGTTATCGGCGATCAGCGTTCAGAAATCACTAATCACTGATTACTGTTCACTGCTCACTAATTACTTGTCTTCCCCCAACCTCGCCTCCAAATCCGCGGTCATCCGCATCTACGACCACGAGGTGCAGGGCGGCACGGTGGTGAAGCCATTGACCGGCGCGGTCAATGATGGGCCGTCCGATGCCTGCGTGCTCAAGCCCATCGGGACG
>DYIZ01000115.1 GCA_020723385.1 Candidatus Aquidulcis sp. | reverse complement strand
AGGACACGCAAGGACATCACGAAGGTGGACAAAGGAAAACAATTAAAACCTTCGTGCCCATAGTGTCACCCTTCGTCACCTTTGTGTTTCAAAATCCTTGCCTGACTCATCTCGTTGGGAAACCCTTAGGGTCTCCCGTTGCACGCGGCACTCGTTTGCCGTAAAATAGAGGCACAACATATCCACCCCATTCTCAAGGAGGCCAGAATGACCGATCAAAAACCTGAAGTAAAAAAGAAACTGACACTTCCCGATTTATTCAAGAAGGTCGCCGATGGTACCCCGATCACGTGGCTGACCTGCTACGATTACCCCACCGCGTATTTGCAAGAGCAAGCCGGCATTGACATGATTTTGGTGGGCGACAGCCTGGCGATGACCATGCTCGGTTTCGAGAGCACGCTGCCCGCCACGATGGACGACATGATCCGTCACTCGGCTGCGGTGCGGCGCGGCGCGCCCAACACCTTCATCATCGGCGATATGCCCTATATGAGCTACCAGCCCAGCGTCGAGACCGCCATCCGCAATGCGGGGCGTTTCATGGCCGAAGCCGGCTGTGACGCCATCAAGCTCGAAGGCGGCGTCGAGATGGCTGACAAGATTTCCGGGATCGCCGCGGCGGGCATCCCCGCCATCGGCCATTTGGGCCTCACCCCCCAATCGGTCAGCGCCCTCGGCGGGTACAAAGTCCAGGGCAAGAATGCCGCACTGGCCAAGAAGATCGTGGACAACGCCAAAGCGCTCGAAGAAGCCGGGGCGTTCATGATCCTGCTTGAGATGGTCCCCGACCGGTTGTGCAAGCTCATTACAGAACGAGCCAAGAACTGCATCATCATGAGCCTGGGTTCCGGCCCGCACGGGCATGGGCAACTACTCATTTATCACGACATGTTTGGTCTCTACCCGCGGTTCAAGCCGAAAATGGCTAAAGTCTTCGGCAACGCCGGTGAAGTCATCCTCAATGGGCTGAAAGGATACGTGGCAGAGGTTACTACCAAGACCTTCCCCGCCCGTGAGAATTACTTCACGATGAAAGATGACGAATACAACGAGCTAATGGACTTGTTGGGATAATCCAATGAACGACACCTTACAACAACTTCTAAAAATCCCCAATAACCGGCTGGACGAAATCAATGCTGTTTTGCTCGACCCCGGCGAGCGCGTGATGAAAGATTTCCTGGCAGTGGTTGCCAAATACGGCACTCCCGATGAAATCAATCGCAAACACCGGGAGGCGCGCCAACTCGAAAACTTGATGAAAGTGATCGAGACCAGGCAGCCCAAATACATCGCCGACCTGAAATGGCTGATGGAACAGCGCGACAAAGGCGCTTTCATCTCCGTGGCAGATTACCGCCGCAAAGTGCTGGGCGCTAAAGCGGATCAGATTAAATTCAAAGACGATTTTGCCGTCACCATGGAAGTCAGCGCTCTGCAATATTTCCCGTGGATCCGCCCGATGGTCGAGCGCGCCATTGATGATCGCACCCTCGTGCCAGGGCGGTTCATTGCTGTACGCAAGATGAAAGAGTCCGAAGAAGATGGCGACCTGCCGGCTATCGTCGCTGCGCTGGACATCATGGGGGCATCATTCGTCGAAACGCTCGATACGAAAGGGACAGACGGCTCCAATCCCCACCTGGGCGGACCGGCAACCATCACCGGTTATTTCGGCGGAATCGGCCAACCGAATGAACATGCGCTGATGTGGCTGGATGAATTTCTGTATTACTACACCAATTACGGCGTGCAGCATGCGCTCAACTTCAATGCCGGGACGATCCTGCTTGGCTTTCTGCTCTACCGACTAGGTGTGAACATCCAATTCAAGATCTCAGTCTACTTTGGCTCTGACAATCCCTCCCACGCCCTGTGGATTATGATGATGGCGAAATTACTCAGCCGCGATGACGGGACTTCTCCACTCATCGGTTTCAACTGGTCGAATTCGATCAACAACGAAACGATGGAAATCACCGCTCAATTCCGCAAGGCGCTCGGCTTCGAGAACGTGGTGCGTTTCGAGCATCATATCACCGAGACGTGGAAATCCATCGTCATCCAACCTTATGACCGGCGCGCGGAGCTGATCGAGATCGCCGATCACGTTGCTAATATCTCCGCCAAACACGAGGGGGCCGGCCCAGAAGTTGACGCCACTCGCACCCATCCCTCCGATATCCTGGAATACTTCCGGGAGAAAAAGGAAGTCATCGAGTCTGGCGATTGGGACAACCTCCAGCTCAACTTCATGGACAAAGTGGACGCCTGCAATAAAACGGCCTGGGCGCTCACCGAGCATGGGCTGTCGTTCGTGGCAGCGCCGAACTTTCATCGTTGATTTCAATTACCGAAAAGCCTCGCAGGTTTGCCTGAATTGGAAACCTGCGAGGCCCAAACACCCGATATGGAGCCTGTTGACCGCGTCGCCATCTCGAATGTTTTGACCAGGCAAAGCGAGGCGATTGCCGAGGCCTGGTATCAGGCTGTTGCCGCCTCCGAATTTTCGCACCTTCCCCCTAAAAAACTCAAACTAACTTTTATCGAGTTGACCGACAAAGTCATCCAGCTTTTGCTGGCAGAATCGGCCGAGCCGGAGCAAGCGCGGGCCATCGGCAAAGAAATTGCCAACCGCTATCACCTGCATCCGGTCGCTCTCGGCGCTACCATCGAAACGCTATCCAACTGCATGACCGAACATTTAACGGCTGAACAAGCCAGGGAACTGCAGCCGCGTTTATTCCAGATCATGAGCGCGATTGCGGTCGGTTTTCACGAGGCTTCACAATCCATCGTTCTCGAAGAACAAGATAACATCCGGCGGGCGCTATTCTCAGCCTGGGAGCAATCTGAACAAGCCAGGCGAAACCTTGTCAAACAAAGCCAATCCATTCTCAGGGCTTTACCCGACTCGCTCATTATTCTCACCCTAGACGGCATGATCGAATATTACCAGCCTGGCCCAGATAGAAATCTGCCAGCAACCTCAGCCGTTGAGGGTCGGCATATACTTGATATCCTGCCCCCAGAGATTTACAATGCGGTGCTGATTTCAGCGAAAAAGGCGATAGAGACCAGCGACATACAAGTCCTCGAATTTCCGCTAGTCATCGGCGCTGGCACGTTCTTTCTCGAAAACCGGATTGTGCCCCACGAGCCAGGTAAAGTCGTCATCCTGAGCCGAAATATCACCGAAGAAAAATCATTTGAGGAGGCTTTGCGCGCAAGCGAAGCCCGTTTCCGCAGTGTGGTCGAAGATCAAACCGAGTTGATCAACCGGTGGCTGCCCGATTCGACCCTGACTTTCGTCAACGGCGCTTGCTGCCGATTTTCTGGCCGCACCGAAAAAGAGCTGCTTGGAACCAGCTTTCTGCCCTTCGTACACCCGGATGATCACCCAATCGTATTAACTAGTATTGCAAAATTAACGCCACAAGAGCCAATTGCCGAACACGTTGTCCGCGTTCAACGTCCCGATGGCGAAATTCGTTGGCTGGCCTGGACAACACGCGCGATCTTCGATCAGGGCAAAATAATCGAATACCAGTCTGTCGGACGCGATGTGACCCCTCTCAGGCGAACCCGTATTGCTTTGACGCAAAAGAACGCCGAGCTTCAAAGCCTGACCAAACAACTGATCACGGCCCAGGAAAACGAGCGGCAGCGCATCGCCCAGGAACTGCACGATGTGGTGCTCAATGGACTGGGCGCGCTGGCAGTGTCGCCGCCAGAAATGGTGACGCCCCAAGCGGTGCAGGCCAGCTATCAAACCTTGATCGAACAGGTTCGCCAAACGATTGATGGATTACGCCCCGCCATGCTCAACTTCGGTTTGTATAGCGCCATCGAAGAATACGTTGACCATATCTCGGAACGGTTCAAACCCTGCCAAGCTATATTGAAACTCTCACAAACACCAGTTCGCTTCGATCCTGATGTAGAATTGCACCTGTTTCGCATCGTCCAGCAGGCGTGTGAAAATGCCCTGAAACACGCCCACGCCAGCCGGATCGTAATAAATGGCCTGATTGATGAAAGCCAGGTCCACATCGCCATCGAAGATAATGGCGTTGGTTTTGCCCTTGAAAATCCGTCTGATTTGAGCAACATACTCGCCCAAAAACGCTATGGTCTGTCTGGGATGTTGGAACGCGGCGCACTCATCGCAGCCACAGTCGAAATTCACTCAAAACCGGGGGAAGGAACAACGATCAAGCTCCATTGGACGCCGCAGAACCAGCAACTTAATCTGAACAAGGAGATTACCGCATGATTCCAAAGCAAATGGAACAATTTCTGAAAGAACAGTTACCCGAGCGCACCTGGCAGAACCGGTTGTTTCGTGAAGGCGGCCGATGTTACATGGAATTCGGGGCGATGGATATTGACCGGCTGGCGAGGCTCGGAATCCAGGGGGATAGTCTCGGCCCCCGAATGGTGGCCTGCCTGTGGGATGAAAATACCCCCCTGGAGGTCGGAGGCTACCTGGTGGTGGATAACCTGGCGATGGGGCGGCCCGCCATCGGCGGGATCCGCCTGCTCCCCGGTCTCACCCCGGCGGCTGTGTTCAACCTGGCGCGCGGCATGACGCTCAAATCTGCGGCGGCTAATCTCCCCTACGGCGGCGGAAAAGTCGGCATCATCGCCAGCCAAAACCTGTCGCCAGCCGATCACACCGAGGTGATCCAGCGGTTTGCCTGCCTGCTCTATCGTTACCGCGATATCTTCCTGCCCGGCCCCGACGCCGGCACCAACGACGCCGACATGAAAACCATCGCCATCGTGAACGGCCTGGATTGCGCGGTATCCAAACCCGCCGAAATGGGCGGTAACCAGGTGGATCTGCTGGGCGCGGGCGGCGGCGGCCTGATTATCGCCCTTAAAGCGTTGATGGAGGAAATGCCCCGTCTCAAAACCCTGTCGCAATTTGCCGATCTCGAAATCCCCGCGCCGGAAGCGGTCACTGTGCTCTTCCAGGGATTTGGCTACATGGGCGCTAACGCCGCTCACTTCCTGGGCGAGGCTATCCCCGGCGCGCGCGTTACCGGCATCAGCGATACCCAGGGGTTTCTCTACAACGAGAAGGGTCTGCCCCTCGAAGAGTTATACGAGATGTTCAGGCAAGACCGGCTGGTGACACGGCGCTATTTCAGCGACAAGCTCAGCCAATCTGGTGGAGATATCAAGTTTTCCACCGCCCACAACGATCTGCTGCGCGAGAATGCCTTCTGCCTGATCCCCGCCGCGCACATCGCCCAGTATCTCGATACGGATACCAGCTCGAACCCCTCGATGACGGTGGACCGCATGGGTCGTTTTGCCGTGATCGTCGAGGGCGCCAATACTTACTCGCCTGACCCGGCCCGCAAGGCGGCGCGCGCCCGCATGGAGCGCGCTGTCTACCGGCAGAAAGGTGTGCTCATCGCCACCGACTACCTGGTCAACTCCGGCGGTGTGATCTATGCCGTGCAGGAGCACCAAATCAAGACCCCCGACCATTTGCGCATCCCCGACGAAATGCTCGGCAACCGGGAGGCGGTGGACGGCTGGCTGGAAAAACACGCCGCCGATTTGCAGGCGTTGGCCGAAAAGCGCCGCCTGGCTGCCGAAAAGTTGCGCGAGGAGAATATCCGCCGCAACATGCATGAATTCATCGAGCTGCTGGTTACCAACGCCGACCTGCTCCCCGGTGAGGCCGCCGAGCGGCTCAGCATCCGGCGCATCGCTTCACGCGAGAGCGACCGCACAGCGGTAGACATTATGGAGTCCATCATCACCATCCCGGTCACCAGCAGTGTACGCGAAGCCGCCAAACTGCTCGTCGAGGCCGGCTGCCCAATCCTGGCGGTCGTCACCGAGCAAGGCGCCCTGGCAGGCGTGGTCACCGATTGGGACATCACCCGCGCCACGGCGCAAGGCCCCATCGAAGCCATGCCGCTGCAAAAGGTGATGACGAAAAAAGTGATCGCCGCCTCGCCGACGGATTCGGTGCTGGAAATCGTGCGCAAGCTGGAATATTTCGAGATTTCCGCCATGCCGGTGGTGAACGAAGGCCGGGTGCTGGGCATGGTCAGCACGGATCTGCTCTCCCGGCGCACGCTGCTGAGGCTGCTGCAATCGAAGCTGGCGTAGGGGGGATTTCAAGGATAAAGGATGCGAAGGGTTTCATGAAAGTCGAGTTATTTTGTGAGACCCTTCGCGTTATTTTGGGTCAACGAAAAACGGCGGGGAAAAATGTTTCCCACCATAACGGGACTGTGGAATAGAAGGTTGCAAACTTGAGATCGCCGTTCAGACTGTCGTAGAAGGCGATGCGGGCGAAGCCATCCGGGCCAAGCGCCAGGGAGGTGCCGCTGACGCAGCACCTGAAGTTGCCGACATTTTGTTTGATCCAGGTATTCGAACCGAGTCGGTAAGCGAAATCCAAGCCTTCCCTCTTGTAATAGCTTATATAAACATGACCTTTGGCATCCACAACGGTCGAATTATATAGACCCGTGTCTCCCACACAAACGATTTGATCTACTTCTTGCGTGTGCCAGCCATTTGTATCCTGATAAACGAGGTAAAGATAGTTATAGTCGTCCGCATAAGCTGTTGAATAGTGATAGCTGATATAAGGATAACCATTTTGATCCAGAGCCAAAGATGAGTGATTGATGCGATTGTGAAATAAGTCTGTCACGGTCATCAAAGTTCTCGTATGCCAACCCGAAGCATCTTCATGAGCATATCGAAGTTCCTTGGAATCGACAGAACCGCTGGTGTTATATACAAAATAGCTGATGTGAGCAAAACCTTTCTTATCGAGAGCTAATGATAAAAAATCAGCTACAACTCCCAAACTGTCAACCGTTCTGGTGAACCAGTCAGCGCCATCCTGGTAAGTGTACTCCAGTTCTTTATTGTCTGCGTCAAGGTAACTTATATGCACATTCCCACCGAGGTCTATTGCCAGTGAAGAGTATATCCCTACATCGCCGCCTGTATCTATCGTTTGTGTAACCCACCCGCCATCATCTTGGGCTGCTAATTTCAAGTCGTCGTTGGCCGCATCGTAATAACTGATACGGCCATGCCCGTCACCATCCAGCCGTAAGGAAAGATTCGGGCCGACATTGTTATCTATTGTTTGGGTATACCAGCCATCATACGTGACCTGCCAGGCATACCTCAGACTGCCATCGGAGATTCCATAATAACCGATGTGAGCATACCCAGCATCATCGAGAGCCAGTGACGGGGATGCTCCCACCGGGCCATTGTCAGAAGTGCTCACAGTCTCTATTGACCAGCCTTCGGGAGATGGCTCGGCATATTTCACATTTTTCCCCAGATTATCGAGAAATCCGAGGTGCGCATCCCCAGTTTCGTCGAGAGCCAATGAAACATTTGGGCCGGCGTTATCCCCGCTGGCAACTGTTTTGATATGCCAACCAGAAGCATCCAATTCCGCATATCTCAGCGTGCGTGTTTCAGAATCATAATAACCGATGTGAGCGAAACCATCGCTGTCCAGCACAAGGGACGTGTCGCTATCAGGGTCAACACTATCCACCGCCTCCACATTCCAACCCGAATCATCTCGATAAGCATACTTCAGATACCCATACCCACCGCTAATATGAACGTAGCCCATCTCATCTACGGCAAGGGTAGTATAAGACAATGGCGCGCCAGCCGGTAAACCCTCGAAATGCCAGCCTGCTTCATCTCGATAAGCGTATTCTTGACCACTAACAACATCCAACAAAATGTGAGGATGGCCGTTCTTGTCCAATGCAATAGAACTGGTGCCGCCACTGTAGGGGACCATGGGATCTCCTACGACTTCTTCAATGTGCCAGCCCCCAGAATCTTGATAGGCATAGCTTTGTTCGGCGTTAATATTTCGACAAGCGGCGCTAAAGTTATAAACCGTAAAATGAGGATAACCCTGGCTATCAACAGCGAGCGACAATTCACCCACATCGCCAATGCTAGTAACCCCAGACACATGCCAGCCATCTTCATCTCGAAGAGCGTATTTGACTTCTTGGAGTGAGTTCAAGTATATGAGATGCGCCCGCCCTTGTTGATCTAAAACCAGGTTGATCTCGCGATAATTGCCCGTGCCACTATCCACCACTTCGAAATTCCAGGTTGATCCATCATACGATGCATAATCAAGACGGTCGCCGCCATAGGCGATGTGAGGATGCCCATCGGAATCAAGCTGCAAGCTGCGGCTGCTCATCCCGCCGAAGTTGCGCGGGCAGTCCACGCACTCGACGGTCCACGATCCCTGCGGCGCAGCGGGAGACGACAACCCGACGAATGGCATCCGCCCGTCGGGCACATCACATGTCGCCGTTCCAGCCAAACTGTGAGGCGCGTTCATCAGCAGGATCGCACCCAATACCAGAACTGTCGCTATCCGCCGGACTGCCATCTTTCCCTCCTGTCGAAGTAACAGCAGGTGACAGCCACTTTGAAAGTGGCTGTCACCTCGCCCGATTAGAAATCAATCACAAACTTCCCATCCTTGTACAGCAATTGATCATCAACTCGAATCTCGCCGCCCTGGCGCAGATCGCAGATCATGTCCCAATGGATGGCTGACTCGTTGTGGCTGCCTGTTTCGGGGAAACCCGCGCCCAGCGCCATGTGGAAGCTGCCGCCGATCTTCTCGTCGAAGAGAATCTCACGGGTGAATTGGGTGATGCCCTCGTTGGTGCCAATGGCAAACTCGCCCACAAAACGCCCGCCTTCGTCGGTGTCGAGGGTTTGCAGCAGGAAATCTTCGTTTTTGTCAGCGCTGGCTTTCACCACTTTGCCGTTTTCGAACCACAGGCGCACGCCGGTCACCTCTCGTGCGTTGTAGATCGCCGGGTACGAGAAATACACCTGCCCATTGACGCTTTCTTCCACCGGGCCGGTGAATACCTCGCCGTCCGGCATATTCTCGCGGCCATCGCAATTGATGAATGTTCGTCCGGCGATGCTCAGAGTTAAATCGGTCTCCGGGCCGGTCACGTGAACCTTCTCCTTTCCCTTTAGCCACTCGACGATTTTAGCCTGCTTCTGCGAGAAGCGCTTCCAGTATCCGATAGGATCGTTTATATCGGGCATACAGGCGCGGTAGACGAAATCCTCGTAATCATGAAGGCTCATCTCGGCATCCTGGGCGTAGGCATTCGTGGGGTACAACACCCCTACCCAGCGGACTTTGCCAACTGCCATGCGCTCGAGGAAATTGACGAACAGATCGTGCTGCGCCTGGCTGCGCTTGACCATCTTTTCGGGATCCACGTGATTCATGGCGCGGGTATTGTCCGAGCACATCACCGTGATACTGACATCGTAGGTTTCAGTGGTGATTTTGGATGGCTCATGGATGAACCGTAATTGATCGTCCGAGGCGTTCCGGTAAAATATTTCATCAATGCCCGGCAAAGACATCATCAGTAACGGATATCCCCCGGCTCGAAGGACTTTGGCGTAAAGCTGCTTGATGAGTGGCTCGGCCAGGCAACTGCCATTGATCACTACCTTGTCGCCCGGTTTGACCGCTGTCGAATAATTGACCAACAGATCGGCCAACTTTTCTACCCTGGGATCAGACATCGAAAAACCTCCATAGATTGATATGATCCAAAATTATACCCCAACCCGCCGCTTCGCCGAATTTGCCCATTTCCCCACTCTCTGGTATAATCCGCCCGCTGACTCGACCTGCCGGTGGTGACGGGGTGCAAAGCCCCAAGCTCCCGGTACGGAGACCTGCCAAATCTAAAGAAAGGAGACGCAGACGTCATGTTATTCGACAAGGAAACCAAAACCAAGCTGATTACTGAGTACTCCCGTCACGATGGCGATACCGGCTCACCCGAGGTGCAAATTGCAATCCTCACCGGTCGCATCAACCACCTGACGGAACACCTACGCAGCAACAAAAAAGACAACGCATCCCGCCGCGGCTTGCTCAAACTGGTTGGACAGCGCCGCCGGTTGCTGGCTTACATCCGCCGCAACGAGTACCAACGCTATATCGCCCTGACCGATAAACTGAGTATTCGCCGCAAATAACCCGTTCACCTCGAGTAGATGGTGTGCAGGTCCCCCATCTACTCGATTTTTTTCAATAGGACAAATCGGGGGTGTGTCAGTACACAGCCCGTGACTCCTATATACGCAATTCACTATCAATGGCCCTTGACCATTGATCGCGACTATCCTGCCGGTTGGGAATTGAGTAATGGCTCTGAGCGATAGATACAGACAGCTCGGCGGCATTTCTCAGTCCCTGACCAGGCGGGCTTACACAAATCAGGAGATACAATGAAACCCGAAGCTTTACAATTCAAGGCCGCCTTGGGCGGCAAATCAGTCATTTTCGAGACCGGTAAACTTGCCGGTCAGGCTGGCGGCGCGGTCACCGTGCGTTTGGGGGACACCATGCTGTTCGCTGCAGCCACGATGAGTCCCAACGTCCGGGAGGGGATTGACTTCTTCCCGTTGAGCGTGGATTACGAAGAGCGAATGTACGCCGGCGGGCGCATCCCCGGCTCGTTCTTCCGCCGCGAAGGCCGTCCCACCGAGGAGGCGATTCTCACCTCCCGGTTGACCGACCGACCGCTGCGCCCGTTGTTTCCCAAAGACCTGCGCAACGATGTGCAGGTGACGATGTACTCATTCTCGATTGACGGCGAAAACCCGATTGATATTCTGTGCATCAACGCCGCCTCCGCTGCGCTGATGATCTCAGACATTCCCTGGGGCGGGCCGATCGGCGCAGTGCGCGTTGGCCGTGTGAACGGCCAGTTCATCACCAACCCGACTTACGCCGAGATGGAACAATCCGATCTCAACCTGCGCCTGGCTGGCACGCGCGACGCCATTTTGATGGTCGAATGCGGAGCCAATGAAATCCCCGAAGATGTGATGGTGGCAGCTTTGGAATACGGCCACCAGGCCATCCAGCCATTGGTGGATGTGCAGGAACAAATGGCGCGCGAGATCGGCAAGCCAAAACAGACTTACACATCATTCATTCTGGCTGAGGCCATCGAAGCCTCGGTCTACCAGCGCGTAGCATCCCAGCTCAATGCGCTTCTCGATCAGCCTCACACCAAGGCGCAGTTGTACACCGCCGTTGATGCGCTGGAAGCCGAAACGGTAGCCGCCATTGTCGCGCAGGACGAAACCCTGGGCGACGAGGCGAAAGAAGCTTTCCACGCCGCCTACCAAAAAGTCGTGCGACAGCGCATCCTGGAGCAAGGCAAACGCCCCGATGGGCGCGGCCTCACCGAAGTGCGCCCGATCTGGTGCGAAGTGGATATTTCGCCCCGCGCCCACGGCTCCGGCCTGTTCACGCGCGGCGAAACGCAGGTGCTTACCCTGGCCACCCTCGGCACGCCGCGCGATGCCCAGGAGATGGACAATCTCACTCCAGTTGACACCAAACGCTACATGCACCACTACAACTTCCCGCCCTTCTCCACCGGCGAGGTCAAGATGCTGCGCGGGCAGTCCCGCCGCGAAATCGGCCACGGCGCGCTGGCAGAACGGGCGCTCGTCCCGGTGCTCCCATCGGAAGCGGAGTTCCCCTACACGCTGCGGCTCGTCTCGGAGGTGCTTTCCTCCAACGGCTCATCCTCGATGGGATCAGTATGCGGTTCCACCCTGGCGCTGATGGACTCCGGGGTTCCCATCAAGGCCCCGGTGGCCGGGGTCGCCATGGGTCTCATCAAAGAAGGCGATAAATTTGCCGTTCTCACCGACATCCAGGGGTTGGAAGACCATCTCGGCGATATGGATTTCAAAGTCGCCGGCACCAAAGACGGCATCACCGCCCTGCAAATGGACATCAAAATCAAAGGCATCACCCCCGAAATCATGCGCCAGGCATTGGCGCAAGCCAACGCTGGCCGCATGACCATCCTGGGCAAGATGCTGGAAGTTCTCCCAGCCCCAAGGCCAGACCTGAAACCGCACGCCCCGCGCATCACGGTGGTTCACATCCCGGTGGACAAGATTGGCGCAGTCATCGGGCCGGGCGGCAAGATCATCCGCAGCATCCAGGAAGAGACCGGCGCGAAGATTGACATCGAAGACGACGGCTCGGTATTCATCGCCGCGGCCGACGGCCCAAGCGCTGAGCGTGCCCGTGAGATGATCGAGGGCCTGACCGACTCCCCCGTTCTGGGGCGCATCTACACCGGCAAAGTCGTGCGCATCACCGATTTCGGCGCATTCGTCGAGATCATGCCAAACATTGACGGAATGGTACATATCTCGCAGCTCGACAGCAGCCGTGTCGAGCGGGTAGAAGACATCGTCAGCATGGGCGACGAGATCACCGTGATGGTGACCGGGATTGACCCGGCAGGCAAGATCCGCCTGTCGCGGCAAGCCGTGCTCGAAGGCTGGACGCTGGAAGAAGCGGCGGCGCGTGACAAACCGGGCGGGGGCCGGAGCGGGGGCGGCCGTCCCGGCGGCGGTCCGCGTCCCGGCGGAGACCGGCGCGACAATCGCGGCGGCGGCAACCGCGGTGGCGGTAGTAATCGCGGCGACCGGCGAAATTAGTCATTGAAAGCGAATGAGGTCATACGATGTGCGGCGCTCAAATAAGCGCCGCACATTTTATAATAAGGCAGCAGATATACCACAAAGTCTGTGAAGGCTTCACCAAGTAACACGAAAGGTGTTGAAGAAATTTGAATTACAGGTATAACTATGGAGGTCGAAAATGGCAAATTTGATTTACATTGCGAACACGTCTCTCGACGGATACACCGAGGACAAGGATGGTAAGTTTGACTGGACAGACCCAAGTGATGAATATTTCAGATTTATCACCAACCTCGTACGGGCAACGCGCACTCATCTCTATGGACGGCGAATGTATAAGACCATGATGGTGTGGGAGACTGATCCCAATCTGGCCGCGGAGTCTCCACTCATGTGCGACTTCGCTGAGATCTGGCAAGCGGCCAATAAAATCGTGTTCTCCAGGACATTGGAGACTGTATCCACTCGTAAAACGCAGCTTGAGCAAACGTTCGATCCGGAAGCGATTCGACAACTGAAGGCGGCCAGCGAACACGACATCCTCATCGGGGGTCCTGAACTCGCCGCCCACGCCTTCCGGGCCGGGTTGATTGACGAATGTCATTTGTTCCTTATCCCGATTCTCGTGGGAGGCGGCAAATCAGCCCTGCCTGACAACGTGCGGTTGGAGCTTGAGCTTTTGGCGGAACGACGCTTTCGCAATGGTACAGTTTTCCTCCGTTATCGAACAAGGCAGGGAGGAGCCACCTAACAAAGCGTGCTACGTCTGGAATCACGAAAGTTACGACCAGGTCATCCGCGACCCAAAGGTAAGTGAAACCACCCATATTACATCGCTCGTCACATCTCTCGAAGAAGACCATACCCCAAGAAAGGCCGCCTGATGAAAAATACCCCCCCAACCCCCAAAGAAATTGCCATCACCAAAGCATCCCTCGCCACCCAGGCCCTGTGGGCCGGTGAGGAGCAATCCCTCGTGATGGGCGCGACCCAGGTACCCATCGTCTACAGCGCCGCCTATGGCTACGCAGATTTGGACGAGTGGCTGGACGTAGCCCTGGGCCGCAAGCCCGGCCACATTTACAGCCGCAACACCAACCCCACCGTCCATGCTTTCGAGGAAAAAGTGCGCTTGCTGGAAGGTGCGGAAGCCGCGGCCGGCTTCTCTACCGGCATGGCCGCCATCAGCAACACGCTCTTTACTTTGCTTTCTCCCGGTGAGCGCATCGTCTCGGTCAAGGATACTTACGGCGGCACGAACAAGATGTTCACCGAGTTCCTGCCGCTCATCAACGTCGAGGTCGAACTTTGCAATACCACCGACCACGCCCAGATCGAGGCCGCTGTGCGGCGGGGCTGCAACGTGCTCTACCTGGAGACGCCCACCAACCCCACTCTCAAGGTGATTGATATCGCCCGGCTGGCGGCCGTTGGGCATGAGATGGGCGCCATCGTTGTCGCCGACAATACTTTTGCGACGCCCATCAACCAAAATCCGCTGGCCTTGGGAGTAGATCTGGTGCTGCACAGCGCCACCAAGTTCCTGAGCGGCCACGCCGATGTGTTGGGCGGCGTCGTCTGCGGCAGACCGGAGCTGGTCAGCAAGATCTACCATTACCGCGAGATCACCGGGGCCATGCTCGACCCAATGGCCGCATACCTGATCATCCGCGGCATGAAGACCCTCTACCTGCGCGTCCGCCAGCAGAACGAGAGCGCCCTGCGGATCGCCCGCTGGCTGCAAGCTCAACCGGCGATTGCCGCGGTCTACTATCCCGGCCTGGAGACGCACGTGCATCACGAGATCGCCGCCCGCCAGATGCGCGGCTTCGGCGGCGTTCTCAGCTTTATGCTGGGCGGCGGTTACGAAGCGGTCAAACGCGTCTTGCCGCGTCTGCACTTTGCCCATCGCGCCGCCAACCTGGGCGCGGTCGAAACGGTCGTTGGGCCGCCAGCTACCACCAGTCACGTGGAATGCACCGCCGAGGAACGCCTGGCTCTCGGCATCCCCGAAGGGCTGATCCGCTACTCGACCGGCATCGAAAACCCCGACGATCTTATTGCAGACCTGGCGCAGGCGCTCGAAGCGGCGTGATGATCACTCATGCGAGAGCAGTAGGTCGGATTGGCAATCCGACCTACGACGCGCCGCCAGATATGCTGATTTGTCACGGCGATTCCCAATGATTTATAAATTGGATGGGGTGAGAATTAAATTTTGAGGTACAATTCAGACTAATATTGTCTCATATCTCCCAGGCTCACACTGATTACGTGGGTAAAACCAAAGTTGTGAGGTCTTTATGCCTCCAAAATTTGACACAGAAACCATCATCATCGGCGGCGGGCAGGCCGGTCTAGCGGTTGGCTACCACTTGATGCAGCGCGGGCGAGAAGCAATGATTCTCGAACAAGCTGCCCAGGCCGCGAATGCCTGGCGCAACGACCGGTGGGACTCTTTTGCCCTGCTGACGCCCAATTGGTCCTTTCGACTGCCCGGCGCAGAATATCGGGGGGATGCGCCAGATGGTTTTATGCCCCGCGCTGAGATCGTCGCTTGCTTCGAGCAATATATCCAACGGTACCATCTCCCGGTTCATTTCGGGGTGAGAGTCACTTCGGTCGAACAGATCCCAGGGGGTCAGGGATACCGTGTAGAGACCGGGAAGTCTTCCCTCCAAGCAAAAAATGTCGTGGTTGCCACCGGTCTATATCAACGGCCCAGGCTGCCATCTTCCAGTTCGAGCATCTCCGCACGGATCACGCAGCTTCACTCTGGCCAATATCGCAATCCCCAGTCACTGCCGCCGGGCGCGGTTTTGATCGTCGGCAGCGCGCAATCCGGCTGCCAGATCGCAGAGGAGTTGTATCAGGTTGGACGCAAGGTCTATTTATGTACTGGCAGCGCCGGGCGCGCCCCGCGCCGCTATCGAGGCAAAGATGCCTACGAATGGTTAAACCTGTGTGGATTCCTGGACAGGACGCCGGATAAGCTGCCATCGCCCAGGGCTAAATTCGCGGGCAACCCGCACCTATCAGGCCGGGATGGCGGACATACGATCAACCTGCACCAGTTCGTGCGCGATGGGGTGGTATTGTTGGGCCGTCTCAATGGTGCAAGCGAGAGGAAAATCTGGCTGGCCCCCGATCTCAAAGACAACCTGGCCAAAGCCGACAAATTCGAGGCCGATATTGTCAAACTCATTGACGGTTACATTCTGCAGGCCGGGCTGGATCTTCCCCCGGAAAACCTGCCCCAATTGCGGGATGGCTACGACGCGGAGGCGGTTGCCGAGCTGGATTTGCAAGCGGAAGGTGTCGCCGCCATCATTTGGGCGCTGGGCTATGAATTCGATTTCAGCCTGGTCAAACTGCCCATCTTCGACAGCGATGGGTATCCTATCCAGAAGCGCGGCGCCACAGAATACCCAGGGATATTTTTTATGGGTTTGCCCTGGCTCTCCAAACAAAAATCCGGCCTGCTCATCGGCGTTGGCGAAGACGCAGACTATATCGCGTCTGCGATTACCGCCAGGGAAGGTAATAACCCATGATTCTCCCTGATTACTGGCTCAATCGCCCGCCATTTGAAATTGATTCCAGCGCCCAATCTGCATGTGAGCAATTGCTCACGCGGGCTATCGCGAACGGCCCTCATGCGGAAATCGAATACACTCTCTCCATACCTAAATGGCAATTCCTTTGCTACGTTGCAGACCATCATCAATTTGCCTTCCATGGCTCTAGCGATTTGAGCATAACGATCTTCGAGCCGCGCCAATCCAATGACCTCAATGATTTTGGCAATCAAAAGGCTGTCTATGCAGCCGGAGATGCTCTGTGGGCCATGTTTTTCGCGGTGATTGACCGCGACCGGTATCCAATGTCAATGAACAACGCCTGTATTCGCTTGGTAGATTCTGCCGGCACTATCAGCGATCCATTTTATATTTTTTCGATCAGCCAATCTGCGCTGCCTCGAAATCCGTGGCGAACTGGGGCGGTGTACATCCTGCCGCCAGCCACCTTTGTCGCCCAGCCTCCCCTGCCATTTGGCGATTACGAAGTTCGCATTCCTCAATTGGCGAGTTTCGAGGCTGTAACCCCGCTGGCGCGGTTGACAATCAACCCCGAGGATTTCCCCTTTTTGGCCCAAATCCGCGGCCACGATGATAACCGTCTGCAAGCCTATGCGTCCGCTTTACAAACCGGCGGGCCGTGGCCGGAGTAATTAAAACCGGCTCGCCTGCAATGATTTCACTTCCACGGGCAGACTATCTCGGGGGTCAGCTCTGAATTGCCATAACCAAAAACCTGCGGCCCAAATGGGATCAACGCCGATTCAGGGCTGGCGGATGCCAATGCCTGGACAGCCGCGCAGCCAGCCGCCGCGCCCTCGTCGGTGAAGGCTCGTTGGAAGGCCAGCGCCATTTCGACGAAAACGTATTGCGGTGTGCCCTCGGATACCGAAACGGTCAAATCGTTCAACGCAATTTGCGAAAAATCGGATAACCCCCGCACCGTGTAAATCGCATAGATTTTGAAGCGGGCGTACGCACCGAGATCAGCCTGCTCCTTCGCCGGGTTCATCCAATCTTGAAGAGTCGTATCGTGGATCACCCGTTGATAGAGCAGCAGCGCCTGAGGGTAATCCCCCGCCTGAGCTGCCGCGTCGGCGTCATTCAGCACGTGAATGCGGAAATTCGACGCCGCCAATTCCATCCCATCGGAATGCCATAAATCTTGCTCCGGCAGGAAATAAAACATCCAGGTTGCAGCGCGCTGCGGCCCGGCGCCCGCCGAACCCAGCCCGGTCGCCGTCACTGTTACGGCGTACCGTCCATCCGCATCCGGCCCGGCCAGCGTCACATCCGGGTAAGGCAGTCCGCCCTCCACCGGCCATTTCAAACGGTTGGCAAAGGCCGCGCCATCCCACGACCACACCCGCACCGTATCGAAACAGGTACTCGCCCCGCACAGCGTTACGGTATCCACTAAATCAGCGCGGCCATCGGCGTTCAAATCTTGCAGATACCACAGCCGCGGCCCGCCCTCGCCCGCGCCCGTCGGCTGGTTGAGCGCCAGCGTGTATTGGCCACCCTGGCAGACGTAGATGAGCAGCGCCCCCGCCGGCGGGATGTTGGTCGAAGCGCGGTCGTAGATCGAAACGACAAAGTCGTGCGCCCCGTCGCCGGTCAGATCGCCGGACATGACCCCCACCGGCAGGTTGGCGATAGCCACCGCCGACAGGGTCTCGATCAACCCCTGGAGAGTCGCACCCCCATTGAGATAATCCAACACGGCCTGGGGATACTCGGAAAATGCCATCGTGATCAAGGGCGCTGGCGATCCGGGAGGGACGCAAATCGCATCGGCTGCGGTTGGCGAAGGCTCGGGCGTCGCTGTGGCGGTTGGCTCCACCGGGGGAAGCGGCGTATCCGTAGGGAGCAGCGTCGGCGCAGCCGGCGGCAGCAGCGCAGCCGTTGGCGGGGGCACTTCCACTGGGACAAGAGTCTCTCGCGGGATCGCCCGCCCGCATGAGGCCAGCGCACAGGTCACGACCGCCAGTATCAAAAACCATTTTTTCATAAGCGTCATTTTCCTTTCAAGACGATCGTAGACGGTAGAACTATGACCGACAGCAGTCGCCGGTCTACTGTCTACGGTCGCACACCATTGCTTTTCTACCCAGAATCATTATACTTTACATAGAGGCGCATCTGTGACAGACCCCCTTCCCTTCATTTCTGGCTCGATTCCGGGAAATCCCGGCCCGCTGGCGCGTTACCTGCCGCCCGTGCCGGAGGGCGTGGCCTCCGGCTGGCTGGAAGGCCGGCTGCCAGCGGGCAGTTGGGTGCTCGATCCGTTCGGCGCATCGCCGCGCATGGCTGTGGAAGCCGCCCGCGCCGGATACCGGGTGCTGGTGGCGGCTCACAACCCGGTGGCGCGCTTCCTGCTCGAAATGACCGCCGCCCCGCCCGCCGAATCCGACCTGCGCGCCGCGCTGGCCGAACTGGCGTCTGCCCACAAGGGCGACCCGCGCACCGGCGGAGAGCGCATCGAGCCGCACTTGCGCGCCCTATACAACACCGAATGCGCCCGCTGCGGGAGGATGGTCTCTGCCGAGGCTTTCCTGTGGGAAAAGCAGGCCGAAACGCCGTTTGCCCGGCTCTACAAATGTCCCTATTGTGGCGACGGCGGGGCACAGTCTGCCGGGGAGCGGCCTGCCACCCAGGGCGACGCTGCCCGCGCCGCGGCCTTCACCGCCAGCGGCTTGCATCGGGCGCGTGCCTTGGAGCGCGTTGCCCCGGTAAACGATCCCGACCGGGAGCACGCCGAGGAAGCCCTGGCCGTTTACCTGCCACGCACGGTTTACGCGCTGTTCACGCTCATCAACCGCCTCGATGGACTGCCGCTGACGCCCGCGCGCCGCAACTGCCTGATGGCGTTGATGCTCACGGCCTGCGACCAGGCCAACGTACTCTGGCAATATCCTTCCGGGCGTGAACGGCCGCGCCAGCTTTCTGCGCCGCCGCGCTTCCGGGAGAATAATGTCTGGCTGGCGCTGGAGAGCGGCATCGCCCAATGGACATCAGCGGCTGCGCCGGTTCCCGTGACCACCTGGCCGCAGACGCCCCCCGAGAGCGGCGGGGTGTGCATTTTCGAGGGGCGGCTCAAAGATTTGGCGGCCGCGCTGCCCTCGGTTGGCATCGGGGCAGTGCTGGCAGCGATGCCCCGCCCCAACCAGGCTTTCTGGACGCTGTCGGCGCTGTGGGCGGGCTGGCTGTGGGGACGCGAAGCGGTCGGTCCGTTCAAAAGTGTGCTGCGCCGCCGCCGGTACGATTGGGCCTGGCATACCACTGCTCTGAATGCGGCGCTCGGCCATCTCGCGCCGCAGATTTTACCCGCGACGCCGTTCTTTGCCTCGATCAGCGAAGTCGAACCAGGGTTCCTCACCGCCGCATTGGTTGCTGCCGACGCGGCCGGTTTCGATCTGTGCAGCCTGGCCTTACGCGGCGAGACGGGGCAGGCGCAAATCCTGTGGGAGCGTTCTGCCCAGCTTGCCAGGGAGCCGGTAACGATGAGTGCGGTGACAGCCGCCAGCCAGGCTTCCGCCGCCCGGTTTTTACGCGCCTGCGGCGAGCCAGCCGGGTATCTTCCGATGTTCGCCGCGGCGTTGAGCGGAACAGCCGAGGTACACGCTTTCCAGCGGCCGGCTGCGCTGCAAACGCCGGATGGGCAAGATAACGGAGAACCAAAACCGGCGGAAGATTACAACCAGGCGCAGAACGCGGCCCGCGAGGCGCTGACCTACCGGGGGGGATTCCTGCGCTACGGAGTGGATGACTCGCCGGAATCAGGCCAATGGTGGGTGCGCGAGCCGGTAGAGCCTGTTCAGCCGCTGGCTGACCGGGTCGAGATGGCGCTCGTCAATTATCTGAACAAACATCCCGGCTGCACGCTGGCCGAGCTGGATTGCATGCTATGCGCTGCCTTCCCGGGGCTGCTCACGCCTTCGGTCGAGCTGATTCACACCTGCCTGAGTTCCTACGGCGAGCCAGATCCAGTGGACGAGCATCGCTGGCGGCTGCGACAACAGGATTTCCCCGCCGCCCGCCGCGCCGACCTGGCCGAGGTGCGTATCCAGTTGGATCAACTTGGGAAACGGCTGAACTTCAAGGTAGTTGACGATACGCCGCTGGTTTGGGTTGATGCGCTCGGGCAAGCGGCTTATCGTTTTTATCCCATCGCATCTGCGGTTTTGGGGGAAATATTGATCCGAAGTGGTTCGCCGCCGGGCAATTCGCTGATCGTCCTGCCAGGCAGCCGCGCCAACCTGGTGGCCTTCAAGCTGGGTCACGATCTTCGATTGGCCCAGGCTGCGCAATCGGGATGGCGTTTCCTGAAATTCAGGCACGTGCGCTGGCTGCTCGAAGCGCCAATGCTGTCATTGGAGAACCTCGACGAGAATCTCGTTCTCGATCCACTGACTTATACGGCCTCCCAAATGCGTCTGTTATAACGTTTGGCGTGAAATAGCGGTGCCTTAAGACAATCTGGGCTTCCCCAATTTTAGATTCAATCCAATAACGGACGCGAAATCAACGTTTTTCGGACGCTCGTTTTGTTACGATAATGACACTTTGAAATGTCATGTCTATCGTATTCAACAGGAGGTATTCGTTATGAAACCGAAATTCTCGTTTACTATTACACCTGCCCTGCGCATCTCAGCCTGGTTATACCGCGCCATGCTGCTGTTAATCATCGTTGCCGCCGGGTGCCAGGCATCCGCCGGAAGCGGAACAGCAACTCCTATTCCAGCAGGGCCGACATCGGCGGTCACAGGTCAAGCCACCGCCAGCCTTCCAATACCAGGCGCGACGCCGACGAAGGAACCGGCCAGCCGCCCCACGGCAGCCTCCGCTTATGACATCGGCCAGCCCATGATGAACGATCTCTATGTGTCGCCCGACGGCGATGACGCTAACACGGGGTTATCTACAGATATGCCCCTGCGCACACTGACCGCGGCCTGGGAGCGAATTCCCAGCGGGGTTCTAACCGGCGCCGGGTACCGCATCAACCTGATGCCGGGCGTCTATCCCTGCGAGCCAAGCGACCCGGATGACTGCCGCAATGTTTTTTCCAACCGACAAGGGACTTATGAATTCCCCATCAGCCTGCGAGCCCTCAATGGCTCCGGTACCGTCACCCTGCGGGGTGGGATGGATATTTATGCGGTCAGCTATCTGTACCTGATCGAGCTTACCCTGGTTGGCGGTGATCCTCTTCCGGTCAACGCTTCCGGCAACAATCTGCTCCATCTTGCCAGTGTGGATCACATCCTACTGCGCCAAAGCAGCGTGAGTGGCCCTGATTGTGACAACGACGGCTGCAATAATTTGCAGGAAGTTCTTAAAGTCAACCAGGCCCAGTATATTTACGTGGAAGACAGCGTGATCAGCGGCGCGAGCCAGAGTGGTGTGGTGGATTATGTTTCGGTGCAATACGGCCACTTTATGGGCAACCACGTTCACACCGGCGGTGAATGGTGTATGTATATCAAGGGCGGCACCGCTTACCAACACATCGAGAGGAACGAATTCGAAGGCTGTCATCTCGGTTTCCAGGCCGGGCAATCCACCAATTTCGCCGTGATGCGCATGCCCTGGGTGCATTACGAAGTTTACGATATCAAGTTCGTCAATAACTTGATGCACGATCTGGAAGGCGTCGCATTGAGCGTTTCGGGGGGATACAACGTTCTATTTGCCTACAACACGCTATACCACGTGGGATATGACGATGAGCCGGGGTACGGCTTGCTGCAAACGGTGCTTGGGGAACGCGGCTGCGCGTCGACCGATGAAATCCCCGACCCCCTGGCAGTTTGCGAAGCATCTATCGCTGAAGGGGGATGGGGGCCTGATTTCGTCACGGATCCCCAACCAGCGATTCCCAACCAGAACGTTTTTATCTACAACAACCTGATTTACAACCCGTCGCCGGCCCAGACCCACTGGTCGCACTTCATTTTCTGGGGAGCGGGCGATCTGCCTGACGGTTTCCAAAATCTGCCGTCACACCCTGCCTCCGACAACAACCTGGTCATCAAAGGCAACCTGATCTGGAATGGGCCGTCAGATCACCCGTTGGGCATAGACGAAACCACTGGCTGCGCCGACGGTAATCCCACCTGTAACGCAGCCCAGCTCATCGCAGAAAACACGATCAACTCGCTCGAACCGCAGTTGGTCAATCCGGCCGCGGGCGACTACCGTCCTGTAGCGGGCGGCAACGTTTTCGATGTGACTGTCTATGCAATACCTGATTTCACTTGGGATACTTTTTCTCCTGTGGTACCCGTGGGGACCCCATCGAACTTGATCCAGTTCGATTACGAAGGGGCGCCGCGCCCGGTAGACGGACCTCCCGGGGCCTACGGTGGAAACCCCGTCTCCCAATCGGTTTTATATTTACCTGTGTTGATTCGTTCAACCCAGTAAAGCCCGCAAATTGGTGTGTGAACCGGGGGACAAGTCTGGCCTTCAACACTTTCGCCGGGAAAACTCTGGGCATCCATCTGGTGGTTTCAGGTTAGATGCCCAGAGTTGCGTATCTATAGTCCTTCAGAAAAAGATTTAGAAAACCTAAAGAGGGTTAGACAAAACGG
>DYIZ01000114.1 GCA_020723385.1 Candidatus Aquidulcis sp. | reverse complement strand
GTTTATTTACTTTTCGTTGTAAATTTCTTGGGAAAAATAACATATTATCTTTTCGTTACCGAATCATTTACAAAAAGATAACACACTATCTTTTTGTAGTCAAGCAATTGTGAGTCCAAATGTGCCTGCCAAGGCTATAATAAACTTACCGGCTCCACCTCAACCCGCCATTCACCCAATGCTCGCCCACGCAGCAGCGAAACCGGGTTTGGGCCGCGTAGGATGATTTGCCAGCGATGCTGATCGGCAACCCGGGCGAAGAAGCACGGCGCCGGGCCGATCAGCGTGGTGGCGCGGCGATCTTCGGCAGCGATCCACCCCCGGAGTTGGGCCGCCATCCCTTGGGCCGCCGCCTCCGCCCGCGATGCATCGGCATGGCGATATTCCAACCGGACGAGCCTCCCAAACGGCGGATATCCCAACTGGCGGCGATATTCCAACTCCTGGCGATAGAACCCCTCGTAATCGTGCCGCGCCGCCGCCTGGATGACGTAATGCTCCGGCTGGAAAGTCTGCAAAATCACCTGCCCGCCCAATGGACTGCGCCCCGCCCGCCCAGCGACCTGCGTCAGAATGTTGAACGTCCGCTCGGCGGCGCGGTAATCTGGCAGGCTCAATCCCACGTCGGCCAGCACCACCCCTACCAGCGTCACCAGCGGCAGATCCAGCCCCTTGGCGATCATCTGCGTGCCCACCAGCACATCGGCGCGATGGTTGCTAAAATGGCTGAGAATGATCTCGTGCGCGCCCTTCTGCCGGGTGGTCTCGTAATCCCAACGCAGCGTGTGCGCCTGCGGGAACAAGGCCTGCACCTCGGCCTCCACCTTCTCGGTGCCCGTCCCAAACTGACGGATTTGGGCGCTGCCGCACTCGGGGCATTTGGCAGGCATTTTCCGTTGATAGCCGCAGTAGTGGCAGAGAAGGTTGAACGTTGAAGGTTGGGAGGATGTTGAAGGTTGATCTGAACCTTCAACTTTCAACTTTCCAACCTGCAACTTCTCGATGTGCAACGTCAAAGGAAGATCGCAATTGGGGCATTTAAGCGTATGGCCGCAGTCTCGGCAGAAAACGAAAGTGGCCGCGCCGCGCCGGTTGAGAAACAAGATCGCTTGCTGGCCTCGATCCAGTGCCGCGCCCAGCGCATGTTGCAGCGCCGTGCTGAAAATCGAGCGGTTGCCCCCTTTCAATTCCAGCCGCATGTCCACTACATTCACCGGCGGCAGATCCATCATCTCAGCCTGCGCATCCAACGCGCGATAGTGAGATTCCAGCCCCAATCGGGCGATTTGCGCCTGCACCGCCTGCCGGTGTGCGAGAATCCGCGCCGGCAGGCTGGAATATTGATACCGGACCCCAGGTCTCTGGGAGACCCCTGGGGTCTCGGCGCGGAAAAAACTGACAATGTCTGGCGTCGCCGACCCCAACAGGCAGGCCGCCCCCGCCAGCCGGGCGTACATCACCGCTGCCTCGCGGGCATGGTAGAACGGCGGTTCGGACTGATAATATGAATCGTCGTGGCACTCGTCTACCACGATCAGCCCCAGATTGGGGGACGGCGTGAACAACGCGCTGCGCGGCCCAACGATCACCGACAGCAGCCCGGCACGCGCCCGCCGCCACGTGTCGTATCGCTCGCCAGGGGAAAGCCGGGAATGAACCAGTCCCACCCGTCCTGGAAAACGCGAGACGAAGCGCCGCACCGTCTGCGGGGTGAGGGCGATCTCGGGAACGAGCACGATGGCTTGTTTGCCAAGAGCGATGACTTCTTCGACAGCTCGCAGGTAAATTTCGGTTTTTCCCGACCCGGTGACGCCGTGCAGCAAAAAGGGTGGAACAGCCTCACCCGCACAGGATCGGCGTAAAGCGGGTTGGATCGCGTCCCAAACGGCTTGCTGGTCGCGGGTCAGTTGAGGCGGCTCTGCGGGGACAAAGTCCATCTGCGCCAGCGGGTCCCGCCAGGCTTCCGATTCCCCCAGGGTCACCAGCCCCCGGTCGGCCAGGGCGTACAGATCGTCGCGCTTGCCGCCCGATTCGGCGTAGACCCAGGTCACGTCCACCACATCGGCCTCACGGATGAGACAGCGCAGCATGGCCTGCCGGCGCGCCAGAGCGGGCGTCCCGGCGCGTCCCAATGTTGGCAGGGCATCCTCAGCGACCTCAGGCGGGACGGCCAATTGAGCGGTGCGTACGAATTTGGGCTGCACGCTCGGCGGCGGAAGCACCGGCTGCGCTGCCAGCACGCCGCGCTTGACCAGCGACTGGGCGGCAGCACGCCAATTCACATGCGGCAGCGCCGCATCAATCTGCCGCCCGCGCAGAGCCCCTCGCGTTTGCAACAATTTGAGCAAATGCTCCTGTGTCGAAACTGCCGCTCGCTCACTGGTTACTGATAACTGATCACTGATTACTGAATACTGTACGTCCGCCTGCTGTCCCAACCCCGGCGGGAGCATCAGCCCGATGATCGCCGCCAGCGGCGACAGCGTGCTCTCCGCCAGGGCGATTGCCAGCGCAATCTGAGCGGGGGTCAGCGCCGGCTGCAAGTCGAGCAGCGCCAGCACCGGGCGCGTCTGGGGCACTTCCGGCTCGGCGACCGAGTGCAGCACCACCCCTTGCACCGTCTGCTTGCCAAACGGAACTTCCACGAGATGCCCCGCGCTCACGCGACCCTCAAGCTCCGGCGGCAGGTGGTAATGGAACACGCCGGAAATCTGCGGAATATTGACGGCGATGGCGAGGAAGGTGGGCATGGATGACAATTTACGCAATTACGTTTTACGCATTACGAATCGTGAAACGTAATGCGTAAAAGGTAAAGAGTATCACGGTGATTTTTCGATTGGCCACAGGCGCGGCAGAAAACGCGGCACGCGGTTCATGTACTCGCGGTACGCCGGTAATCGCTGGCACAGATCAATCTCTTCCAGCCCGGTTTGAAGCCACACCCAACTCACGCCCAAAATGCAGGCCATGGCGACTGCCTGGGTGGGGATGACCAGGAACAGCCCGACGAGTTCGAGGAACGTGCCAGTGTGGATGGGGTGGCGCACAATAGCATAGATGCCGGTCTGAGCCAGCGCATCCCGGGTGGACGGCGCGGCAGCGCGCCGACGAATGGTGACGAGGGCAATCGTGATTATCGCTGCCCCCACGGCGATCAACAGCCAGCCGGCCGCCAAAATCGCCGTTTTTGACTCGATCAAGTCTGGCGATTTGGTATACGCCGCAAGCGCAAACCCTCCCGCCCACACCGGGATGCCAAGCACATTCCGCAGGATAGCGGAGATCAGCGTGCCGCGCCGCTCGCCCCAACGATGGGTAAAGGCGGTCGTGAAGGCGCTGGCGAGGTTGGCGGCAAAACCGAGGAGGAGGGGGATGAGGAACATTTGATGACAGGGTGAAAAGGTGACAGGGTGACTATTTTTTATAGATAACCCAGGTTTGAGGATGAGTAATCATACCAACAATGGCGCGAAGGATGCTATCGTAGGTTTGAATAAATTCGTCAGCTATTGCCGAATCCAAATATTGACACTTTGCAGCAAAACGCAGCCAGACTTGAGTCTCAGCAGCTTCAGCTTCAACATCGGATAATTTACTGATAAAAGCAGCCTGGTAGCGCCGCTTGCGCCAGGCTTCAGCCAGATTAGCGCAGACAGAACGAGATGAGCGGCGAATCTGGTCAGTCAGTGAGTAGGTTTCAGCCTTTGGGAAAGATTTGGACAATTCGAAAATCCTCATCGCGGCCTCGAAAGCCCGCTGGTACACCTCCAAATCCTCGTGCGTCACAATCTTTTCACCCATCTCTCCTCCTAAATCACCTTGTCACCTTGTCACCTTGTCACCTTGTCACCTTGTCACCTTGTCACCCTGTCACCCTGTCACCCTGTCACCTTGTCACCCTGTCACCATCTCCCCCTGTCTTCACCAGCGCAATCCTCGCGATCCGCAACCCGTCCATCATCTCCACCCGCAAGCTCAGACCGTCGGCTTCGAGGGTGTCGCCGGGCTTGGGGATGCGGCCCAGCTTGCCCAGCAAATACCCGGCGATGGTGTCGTAGTGCCGCTCGTGCAGATTCAGCCCCAGGTGGTCGTTGACCTCCTCGATCAGCGCCAGCCCGTCAATCAGTGCGCTCCCGTCGGGCAGGATCTGGATTTCGGGGGTAGATTTGTCGAACGGGTCGCTCACCTCGCCGACGATCTCCTCCAGCAAATCCTCGAGCGTCACCAGCCCGGCGGTGCCGCCGTACTCGTCGAGCACGATGGCGATGTGCGTGCGGCGGTCGCGGAACCGGCGCAGCAGCTCGTTGACATCGGTCGTTTCGGGGACGAAAAGCGCCTCACGCGTCAGGCTGCGCGCTGTGCAGGTTTTGCATTCGGGAGTTTGCATCACTTGCAGCAGCTCTTTGACATGCATCACACCCAAAATCTGGTCGAGGTTGTCGTCGTAGACCGGAAATTTGGTGTACAACGATTGGGTCACGATCTCGATGATCTCGTCGAAGGGCAGGTCGGCTTCGACGGCGATGATCTCGGTGCGCGGGATCATCACCTGCCGCACGAGCAAATCCCCCAGGCCGAAGATCGCATGGAGCATATCGCTCTCCTCGGCTTCGACCACCCCGCCCTCGGCGCTGGCGTCCACCAGCATTTTGAGTTCCTCCACCGAGTGAGCCAGCTCGTGCCCGGAGGCGGGTTTCACCCCCACCAACCGCAGCAATAAAGTCCCTGAGCCGTTGAGCAGCCAGATCACCGGCTTGAAGGCCACCTCTGTCCAGATCGTCGGGCGCGCCACCACCAGCGAGGTTTTTTCCGGGTCTTGCAGCGCAATAGACTTGGGGGCCAGCTCGCCAACGACCACGTGTAAAAACGTGATCATGGCAAAGGACAGCCCAGCCGAGATGCTGTGGGCCGCGCCGGAGCGAACCGCCGGGGGAAACAGCGCCACCAGGGGGTCAATCAGATGCGCCAGGGCCGGCTCGCCGAGCCAGCCCAACGCCAGGCTGGAGAGGGTGATGCCCAACTGGGTGGCGGCGATCACCCGGTCGGGGTTTTCGATGGCGCGCTTCACCCATTGGGCCGCTGGATTCCCCTGGGCTACCAGTTCGGCGATGCGCGTGCGGCGCACACTCACCAGCGAGAACTCCGCCGCCACGAAAAAGCCGTTCGTCAGCACGAACAGCAAGACGGCGCTCAATTTCAGAATCGTCAATAGTGTGTCATCCATAGTTTTTCAACGGTATCCCTCACCAGCCCCCGATTTCATTTCCAAAGCTACGCTGCCCGCGCCAGCGCGGTCAAAATCAGCACAACCACCGATAATATCAGATCGAGCCGCAGGAGCAGCAGGTCTCGCCGTTGCAGCCGCGCCGCATCGGGCGTATCCATGCCCCTGGCCCGCAGCAGCGCATTCCGCCGCAGGGACGGCATCACGACCCAGGTGATATATCCGCTGACGAGGATCATAATCCCGATGACGCCGTGTTTCAGCAAGATAGCTGTCGCCCAAGGATTGGTGATCGCCAAAAAGCCCTCGTAGTGCGGGTTGGCGCTCATTTGAAACATGCCCGTACCGACCAGCACAGCCAGGCACAACCAGCCCAGCGGGTCCAACCGCCGCTGGATGCGCTCCAGCAGATCTGCGTAGGCTTTAGCCTCCAGGCTGCGCTGCGCCGCCGGGATAACCAGCAGCGCCAGCGCCGCCAGGCTGCCCACCCAGGCGACCGTCGCCAGAAGGTGCAGTCCGTAAGTCAGGGCAAGCGCCAGGGATTGAGCGGTCATGGATAGGGAGTTTCAGAAGTAGCGGTCGGCTCAGGGGTGTTCTCTTCCGTTGGTTCGGGGGTGACTTCTTCGGTTGGCTCGGGGGTGACTTCGAGGGTCGCCGTTGGGGTAGCGTCACCATCGGGCGGGTTCACCGGCTCGCCATCGTCTCCGCCGTTGCCGCACTGTTCGACGGCGTAGGTCGCCGTCGGCTCGACTTCTGGATCGGGCAGAAGCGCCAGCGCCAGCGCATACTGCTCCTGCGCCGCGCACCAATCGCCGCGCGCCGCCAGCCAGTCGCCGTAGCGCACGAGGGCGATGCGATAGCGGTCGGTGGCGGTCCAACCGGAGCCGTCGCGCAAGTTGGGGGCAATCGGCGCGATCTGGCTGAAGTAGTTGACTGCTTTACCCCAATCTACCTCCCAGAAGCTGGCCCCGCGAATATACAACTGCGACCATTCCCGCCAGGCGTTGGCCTCCACATCCAGGGGGCCAAATCGCTCGGCCAGTGAGAGATCGTAGATGCCGCCTTCCAGATCGGCCTGCTTGGAAATCTTGTCCACGCCGCGCTGGCGCAGGCAGACATACAACATCCCGTCAATTTGAACCGTATGCAGCTCGGGATCGAGCTTGCGCAGGGTGAGCAGCGTGTCAATCGCGTTCGACCAATCGGCGCCGGCCATCTTCTGCAGCGCCTGGACGAACAACTCTTCGTGAGTGATGAGCGCCAGGTTTTGGGTGGGCGTGGGAGTTTGGGTAAGCGTGGGAGCGGGCGTTGGTGTTTCGGTAGTCTGTTGGGCAACGATGACATTCGCCAGCAAGTCGAGCGCGCCGGGGTAGTTGGGGTCAAGCTGGATGACGTATTCGAGACGCTGCTTGGAAAAAGCGTAATTTCCTTTGAGATAATCTTCCACTGCCAGGTCGAACTGCGTCTTGGCGTCGCCGGCGATTGCCGTGGCGTGGTAATCATTGCGCTGCCCGACCGCCGTTTGATAGCCGCTGAAACCGCTGATAGCCGCTACCACCAAAAGGGCCAGGAAGCCGAACAGCGTCCAGCCCAGCCAGGCGGCCTTGCCGCGATGCGGGCGATCTTCTTCGCCAAGGTCTTCGATGACAGGCGGCTCATCATGGTTTGGGGGTTCGGGCTGATGAATGGCCCCACCGGTGGGATTCTCAGCCGTGTGACCTTCCTGTTTGATATTGATGCGTTGAGTCACGGCTGTAGTCGAAACCGCGGAGGAAACTTCCGCCGGATGGGTCGCGTCCCCTGCGGGTTCAGTCTGGCTCCCCAGGTGACTGGGGATCGTGTCTTCAGTTGGTTCCGCATCCAATTTCACCGGACGGGTTGGTTCAGCTTCAGAAATGTCCATAGGTTCCCATTATACCTGAAACAGATTAGGGTAAATTCATACTCCTGCCTACTGTGTAGCGTAAAATTATCGGGTAAGACCCCCGGAGTTTCCAAAACTCCGGGGGTCTTTGCGGTTACCGGCAGTTTTGCGCTATACCCCCTGCCTACCATTCCAACTCGCTCAAATCGAATACCGGGCCGTCTTTGCAGGCCAGCTTCCAGCCGCGCCGGGCGGGCGCAGAGCACACGCCGCAGTCGGCCAGGCCACCGCAGGGCATCGGGGTCAGGATGAGCGCCTGAGCCGGGCAGGACAAATGTCCCTCCGGGCCGAGACCCAGCGCGCTGCGCAGCCCCGCCAGCCGGTGCAGAGGCAAATCAAGCGCCAGCCAGTCGGCCCAGGGGAGGTTGGCGGGCAAATCGGATTCAGGATAAGCTTCGACGGCCGCGGGCAGCGCCGGCAGCGGAGCCGAGGTGAACAAGGCCACCTCCATCCCATCGGCGACGGCCTGGAGTGCCAGCGGCGACAATCGGGCAGCCGTCTCACCCAGGGCGGCCAGCGCCAACCGCCGGATGCCCTGCGGGAGGCGAAACCCGTGCCCCAGCGGGCCGCGCAGATGGAGCCGAACGCCGGGCTGCCATGGAACGGGAACTGACGGCAGGGCAAGGAATCCCTCGGGGGTGGATTCCCCCGCGAATACGGCGACCCCCAGGGCGGAGTCCGCGGCGGGATCGTCGGCGAGCAGATATTGCCCTGGAGCGGGAATCGCGTCCGCCGGGCAGCGAATCCCCACCGGGCGATTTCCGGTTACATCTTGCCGGATTTCGGTCACTACGCCTTCGACAAATACCATACCCGCATAGTATCACGAATCGGCGGCTCGAACAATCCTGGTCAACAGAGGGTATAATCTGTATCGTTATCAGACAATATTCGCACCAATGGAGGTTCTCTATGGGCATCACTACTCTCATTCAAGGAATTGCTGTTCTAGCGATCATGGCGGCAATCGGCCTGTTCGTTCTGGCGATTATGCGCGCCGGGCAGGGCCGCCCCGCGAAGCAAACCGGCCTGATTGCGCTCGTTCTGATCGTTGCCGGCGCTGCGTTTTTCGCATTGGGAACCGGATTGGTCACAATTGATCCCCAGGAACGCGGCATTGTAGTCTCATATCTCTCACCCAAGGGGTATCGGGATCAGATATTGCAGCCAGGTTTGCGCTGGATCCTGCCTGGCTTCGAGCACGTTGTTGTCTACCCGATTTCCAAGCAAACTTATACGATGTCCATCGCACCCAGTGAAGGCCAAATCACAGGAGACGACTCGGTTGCAGCGCGCACCGCCGATGGACAGGAAATCTACGTGGATGCCTCGGTGATCTACGAAATCAACCGCGATGAAGTCATCACCGTACACATCGCCTGGCAGGATCGTTATATTGACGAGTTGGTGCGCCCTCAATCGCGTGGCATCATCCGCAATGCGGTGGCCCAGTTCAAGGTAGAGGAAGTAATTACATCCAAACGGGCCGAAATGATCCAGCAAATCTACGACACCCTAAAAATCAAACTAGAAGAAAACGGCATTACACTGGTGGATTTCGTCCTGCGCAATATCACCTTCTCGACTGAATATGCGGCTTCTGTCGAGCAGAAGCAGATTGCCGAGCAGCTCGCTTTGCAGGCTGCCTACGTGGTGCAGCAAAAACAGCAGGAAGCCCAGCAGGCCATCGAGACCGCCAAAGGCCAAGCCGAGTCGGTGAAGATCAACGCCCAGGGGGCGGCGGACGCCCGCCTCATCCAGGCTGAAGCCGAAGCCCAGGCATTGCAGATGATCAATGAGGCGCTCAAAGATAATCCCGATTTGCTCACCTACCTGTACATTACCAAACTAGCTCCGAATGTACAGGTCATTTACCTGCCATCGGGCCAGTCGTATATCATCCCGCTCCCTGAGGTAACCACCCCATACGCCGCGCCCACACCAACGCCGTAGATCGTATACACGTAAACGCGTAAACATGTAAACACGTAAGGCGCTCCTTACGGATTACGTTTTACGCATTACGTTTTACGCACTACAACCTGGAACAGAACTATGAGTGAAACCTTTCCATCCGGCCGCGCCATCCGCCTGACCAGCCTGTCGAATTGCGCGGGCTGAGCGTCGAAGCTCAACGCGGAGACGCTGGCGCAGGTGCTGCGCCCCATTCAAGGCATGTTCCATCCCGCTGATTATCCCGATCTGCTCGTCGGCCTGGGAGATACCGGCGCGCCGGGCGGCGCGCAATCTGCTGACGACGCGGCGGTGTGGCGGCTCGACGAGCATCGGGCGCTGGTGGTGACCACCGATTTCTTCACCCCGGTGGTAGACGACACCTACGATTACGGCGCCATCGCCGCCGCGAATGCGCTTTCGGACGTGTACGCCATGGGCGGGCAGCCCTTCCTGGCGCTGAACATGGCCGCGCTGCCCCCCGATCTACCCGTCGAGCAGATCAGCGAGATTCTGCGCGGTGGGGCTGAGAAGGCCCGCGAAGCCGGGGTGGTCATCGCCGGAGGACACACGATCCAGGATAAAGAGCCAAAATACGGCTTGATCGCCCTGGGATTCGTGGACCCGGCGCGGATGCTGACCAAAGGAGGTGCGCGCCCCGGCGACGTGCTCGTGTTGAGCAAACCGCTGGGCTTCGGCGTGACCACCACCGCCCTCAAACAGCAAAAAGCCGATCCCGCCGATGTGGCTGAAGTTGTGGTTTGGATGAAGCGGCTGAACAAAACCATCTCCGGGCTGGCGGTGGAATTCGGCTTGCACGGCGGCACCGATATCACCGGCTACAGCCTGTTGGGCCACTCGCTGGAAATCGCGCACGCCTCCGGGGTCGGCTTGCGTTACCATTACCGCCGCATCCCTTTTACCAGCGCCGCCCATCGCTATGCCGACGAGTGGACATTCCCCGGCGGAGCATTCGACAACCGTCTGTACTTCGGCCCGCAAGTGCATTTCGCCGCCGGGATCGAGGAGGCCTACCAAATGCTGCTCTTCGACCCGCAAACCAGCGGCGGGCTGCTGCTGGCAGTTCCCCCGGAGAAACTGGAATCCCTGCAGGCCCGCGCCGTGGAGTTGCAGCAACCCCTGTGGGTGATCGGCGAGGTCGTCGAAGGCAGCGGCATCGAGGTGGCAGAATAGATAAGGTTCGTAGTAGCGGCTTCAGCCGCCGAGAGAAGAAAAATTATGACGAACATTGGTCCTGCTGAATTATTGATCGTATTGGGAGTTGGCTTATGCACAGGGGTTATTCCGCTGGCTACCCTGGTGCTGTCTATCCTGATTTTTGTCAAAGTCAAACGGATCGAGGATACTCTGGAGCAGCGAAATTGATCGAAAGCAGAATGATCGCTGCTCCACGCAAGCCTTCTCTCTTCCGCGTCCTCTGGCTGGATTACACCGCTTTCATGGCGCTGGCTCTCCCGGCGGCGCTGTGGGTTGTCACGGCAATTTGGGTCACGCCCTGGAGCCGCGACAGTGGGGTAGTCTCGCCGATGGGACGGCAGGCGCTGCTCATCAGCTCGGTGATCGTCGCCATTTTGGGGGCGACGCTGGCGGCCTGGCGATACATCAACGTCCGCCGGCTGTTCCGGGATGGTGTGGAAACCACCGGCATACTGGCTCGGGTGGACTTCTTTGGCGACCGAGGCCGGTTAGAGTATGATTACACCGTCGAGGGCCAGCCCCACCGATCGGGCGCGGTGCTCCACCGTGACCTGCGGGTCAGGCTGATGCAGGTTGGGCAGGCAGTTGTGCTGATCGTGGATGCCCGCAACCCCAGGCGGGCTGTCATTCGGGATTTATACCTCTAATGTGGGAGACATTATCACCCCCCTGGCGCGCCTGCCTCGAGGAAGCCTGGCAAGCCTACTGCGGTGGGACGATCCCCATCGGGGCGGTGGTTGCAGACGGCAAGGGGACTATCCTCTCCCGCGGGCGGAATCGCATCTTCGATGCTGGCGCGCCCGCCGGGCAGGTATGCCAGACCGAGCTGGCGCACGCCGAGTTGAACGCGCTGCTGTCTCTGGGGGTGGACGAGGGCAACCGGCGCTCGTGGATCCTCTACACCACAACCGAGCCTTGCCCGCTGTGCCTGGGCGCATTTTATATGTCTGGAATCCGCACGCTGCACTACGCCAGCCGCGATCCGTGGGCGGGCAGCGTCAACCTGCTCGGCGCAACTCCTTATCTGGGCCGCAAACCGATCAAAATCGTTGGCCCCGACTCGACCGGCCTGGAAATGATCATCATCGCATTGTTCGTGGAATGGGAGTTGTACACCTGGCGAGAGCGTCCTTCGATCGTGCGCGAGAAAATGCGGGAAATCGTTTCCCCGGGGGTGATATTGGGCGAGCAGTTGTATAAATCTGGCCTGCTGCGCCAGATGCGTACAGACAAGTTGCCCGCCTCGGAAGTAATCAGCCGTTTGGGAGAAATGCTATGACAGGGACGACAATCTCAAGCGGTTCGAGAATCATCTCCAATTCGGATGAAGCAGGGTCGCAGTCATGAATGCCTTCACCTCCCGGCGCTCACCGGTTTACGGCATGCGCGGCATGGTTGCAACATCTCAACCGCTGGCGGTCGCCGCCGGGCTGGAAGTGCTGGCGCGTGGCGGCAACGCCGCCGACGCCGCGATCGCAACCGCCGCCGCGCTCAACGTCACCGAGCCGACCTCCACCGGCCTGGGCGGCGACTGCTTTGCGCTGTATTTCGAGGCTGCCTCCGGAAGCGTCACGGCGCTCAACGGGTCGGGCCGCGCCCCCCGGGCGCTGACATTGGAGATGCTGGCGAAAGAAGGATTCCTGACCGACGACGGAAGACCGAGGACCGAGGACAACCCCCGGTCGCCGGTCATCGGTCTTCCGTCTTTCCACCCCTACACGATCACTGTCCCTGGCGCGTGCGCCGGGTGGTGCGATCTCGTCGCCCGGCATGGGCGGCTGCCGTTGAGCGACAGTTTGGCGCCCGCCATCCGGCTGGCCGAAGCGGGCTTCCCGGTTGCGCCCATCACAGCCCATTTCTGGCAGCGCGGGGCCGAACGGCAGCTCAAGTCGGCTCCCGGCGGTTTGGAGCTGACGATTGACGGGCGCGGGCCTCGAGCGGGCGAGATTTTTCGTAACCCGGGGCTGGCGCGCACGCTGCGAACAATCGCCGAGGGGGGCAAACGGGCTTTTTACGAAGGCGACATTGCCGAGGCGATTGCCCGCACAGTGCAGCAGGCCGGCGGCTGTCTCGCGGTGGAAGACCTGGCGGCGCATACCAGCACCTGGGATACGCCAATCAGCACAGTCTATCGCGGCCTGCGGGTGTGGGAATGCCCGCCCAACGGCCAGGGGCTGGCGGCTCTGCTGGCGCTCAACATCCTGGAAGGTTTCGATCTGGCTTCCCTGCCGCCGCTGTCTGCCGAGCGGCTGCACCTCGAAATCGAGGCGATGCGCCTGGCCTTCGCCGACACGCGCTGGTACGTGGCTGACCCGCAATTCAATGACATCCCGCTCGATGAGCTGCTCTCCAAGTCGTATGCCGCCGCCCGCCGGGCGCTGATCAACCCCCGGCGCGCCGCCCCCGGTCAATCACGCGGCGTTCCGGTCTCATCATCGGATACAGTCTACCTGTGTGTGGTGGACGGTGAGGGCAACGCCTGTTCGTTCATCAACAGCAACTACATGGGGTTTGGCACGGGCATCATCCCGCACGGTTGGGGCTTCAGCCTGCAAAACCGCGGCCACAATTTCAGTCTCGACCCGCAGCACCCCAACGCCCTGGCCCCCGGCAAACGCCCCTACCACACCATCATTCCGGGTATGATTACGGTTGACGATAACCGCCAACCACCAACTATCAACCACCAACTCTATGCTCCTTTTGGCGTGATGGGCGGGTTCATGCAGCCGCAGGGGCATGCCCAGGTGGTGATCGGCCTGGCCGACGACCAACTCGACCCGCAGGCCGCGCTCGACCAGTTGCGGTTCTGCATCGAGGATGGGACTGCCGCCGGGCGAGTGGCGCTGGAGAGTGGCATTCCTGAAGAAGTTGTGGTAAATTTGGCCCGCATGGGACACACCGTTACAACGGTATCCGGCTACGAGCGGGCGCTGTTTGGGCGAGGCCAGATCATCCGGCGAGACGCGAACGGCGTGTTGTGCGGCGGCAGCGATCCGCGTGCGGATGGCTGCGCCATGAGCTTATAAACAACAGGAGAAAATCGGCCACATGAAAAAACTCTGGAAGGAATTCAAAGTCGAAATCATTGCGTTAGTGGTGGTGTTAATCGGAGTTTTTCTCTTGGTTGAACCGTTCGAGATACGTGAGACGCTTTTACGGTGGCTATCCCAAGCTTTAAGCATGCTCGACCGGGCTGGGGCATTACTGGTAACTTCGGCTACCCGCATCACTTTATCCGACGCCATCGGGTTGGCATTGGTGCTGTTGGCGGGAGCGTTCATCATCTGGCGTCTGCGGTTTCACTTTCTCAAATCATTCCGCTGGGTGGCCGACGAATGCCCGCGCTGCGGCAGCACCCTGCGGCGCTCTCACCGCACCTGGCTCGACCGGGCTTTCGGGATGGTGCTCCTGCCCCATTCTCGCCGTTACCGCTGTAAAAATCCCGAGTGCCGCTGGACGGGACTGCGGCACGGCGGGCCGCATCACTTACGAGTGGTAGAAGACGAAGAATAGACAAACCGGCCGGAGCAATGGCTCCGGCCGGTTTTGATTCTGAGGGTCAGAAGGTTTCGGGAGCCGGTGGGGATTCGGCTTCCACGGGGGCATTGGCTGGTTCCGGCGGGGAGACCGTCCCAATTTCCACGTGTTCTTCCATGCGAACCTGGCCGCGCAGGAATGCGCCATCCTCGGTGGCGAAGGCCGCCACGACCACGTTACCCCACACACGGCCCGTAGAGCGGATTTCCAGCCGCTCGGCGGTGATGTCGCCCTTGACCGCGCCCGCCACAACGACAGTGTTGGCGCGCAGGTTCTGGCAGGTGACGCGTCCCGTCTCGCCGACCACCAGCAGGCCGCGCAGGGTGACATCGCCCTCGAATGCGCCCTCGATGCGCACGCCGCCGCTGCCGCTCAGGCTGCCCTTCCAATTCACGCCCGTTCCCAATACCGAGGTAATCCGCTCGGTGGGAGCGGGCAATGATACGGGCGCTGGCGCTGAAGGAGATTTACGTTTACGGAACATAGAACTTATTCACACTCCGGCGGCTCGGGCACGCCAACGATATTGTACCCCGAATCGACGTAAAGCACCTCCCCCGTCGTTTTGGCCGCCAGGTCCGAACACAGGAATACCGCCGTGTTGCCTACGTCTTCGATGGTGATGTGCTGCTGGAGCGGGGCCAGCTTATTGAAGTGGCGGTACATATCCCGGAAGCGGGAGACGCCCGCCGCGGCCAGCGTGCGGATCGGCCCGGCGGAAATGGCGTTGACGCGCACCCCGCGCGGCCCAAAATCGTAAGCCAGGTAGCGTACGGAAGCTTCCAGGGCAGCCTTGGCCACGCCCATCACGTTGTAGCCGGGGGCCACTTTCTCGGAGCCGTAATAAGTCAGCGTAAGCAGCGACCCGCCCAGCCGCAGGATGGGCTGGAAGGCTTGCGCCAGCGCGGTGAACGAATACACGCTGATGTCCATAGCCAGTTTGAACCCATCTCGGCTCGTTTTGTAGTACGGCCCGGCCAATTCTTCCCGGTTGGCATAGCCGATGGAGTGGACGATGATATCCACCCCGCCGAAGACTGACGCGGCTTTCTCGGCGACGCGGCGGATTTCCTCGTCGGAAGCGACGTCGCACGGCTCGAAGAAGCTCACTCCCAGGGATGCGGCTAACGGCCGGGCGTGTTTCTCGACGAGCGGAATATAGCTGAGACCGAGAGTGGCGCCGTGCTCGTGAAAAGCTTTGGCGATGCCCCAGGCGATAGAGCGCTCGTTGGCGACGCCAAAGATGAGGGCAGTTTTACCGGTAAGGAGAGACATGGTTTCCTCCATGTCATTCCGAGTGCAACGAGGAATCCCCGATACAGCAACCCGTTGATACCTGCCGAGGCTAGAATTCAACCTCTGCAATAGGGATTCCTCGGCGCAAGCGCCTCGGAATGACACTCAAAGAGCGGTTTTTGGTAGAAAATTCTACGCGGCCAAAATGGTTTGGCGCGCCTGCAACGGGGCCGCATCTGCGGCGAGAATCGCCTGCCCGGCAGCCTGCAGACGCGGCAAGTGTTCGGCCAGGTAAACGTGCGCCAACTCGGCTTTGCGCGGGTCGGTGCGACCATCTTGCAGCAGCAGCCACCCGTTGACGACCACTGTCGCCATATCCATCAGGTCGGCGGCGTAATAATCAATCAGGTCGCGCTCGCGGGTTTTCAGGGAGTCGCCAGCCTGTCGGAAGAGGTTGGTCCCCTCGAGGAGGCGTACCCTCAGCGGCTCAATTTCAGCCGCGTAATCGAGCGCCGCCCACTCGTCGAGCAGCGGATCGAGGGCGCGGCCCATCAATTTGCCCAGGGCCGCCACAATCTGCAACTGGCTGGTGCCCTCGTAGATGTTCGTCACGCGGATGTCGCGGAAGTGCCGCTCGACGTTGAATTCGCGCATGTAGCCCACCCCGCCGTGAACCTGCATCGCCTTGTAGCACACCCGGTTGCCCATCTCGGTGGCGTAATACTTCACCAGCGGGGTGAGCATCTCGGCCAGGGTGGCGGCCTGCTTCTGTTTCTGGCGCAGATCGGGGTCGGTGGCAGTCCCTTCGGCGGCAGCTTGCTCGTAAGCTTTCAGGCGATCTACCCATTTGCCGGTTTCGTAGATCAGCGCCCGCGCCGCTTCGATCTCGCCGCGCATCGAGAGCAGCATACGCGCCACGGCGGGCAGTTCGCGGATGGGTTTGCCGAACTGGCAGCGCTCGGAGGCATAATTGTAGGCTTCGCGGTAGGCAGCCTCGGCGATGCCGATGGCCTGGGCGCTCACCGCCAGGCGCGCCCCGTTCATCAGCGACCAGGTGTAGCGCAGCAGGCCGAAACGCCGCTTGCCGATCAGTTCGGCGGGGGTGTGGTTGTACTGGATTTCGCAGGTGGGCGAGGCATGCAGGCCCATCTTGTTCTCGATGCGGCGGATACGCACCGTCTCGTCTTTTTCGATCAGGAAGAGAGACAACCCGCGGGCGTCGGACGATCCTTCTTCTGAACGGGCCAGCACGAGCTGGATGTCGGCGGCTCCGTTGGTGATAAAGCGCTTGACCCCGGTGAGATGCCATTTCCCGGTGGCTTCGTCCAGTACCGCACGGGTCTGGATGGATCCCAGGTCGGAGCCGGCGTCCGGCTCGGTGAGCACCATCGCCCCGGCGACCTCGCCGCGCCCAAAGCGCGGCAGGATGCGGGCTTTCATCGCCTCGTCGCCGAATTCGTTGATGGTGGCGGCAATCTCCTGCAGGCCGAAGATCGTCATCAGCCCGGCCTCGGCGCGGGAGATGATCTCGACCATGGCGGCGTACACCGTCTCGGGCAGGTTCAGCCCGCCGTACTCCGATGGCAGCATGACGCCCATCAGCTCAGCCTGTTTGAGCGCTTGCAGCGCAGCCTGGGTCGCGGCGGCGTAGCTCACCTGGCCGTCGTGGAATTGAGCGCCTTCTTCGTCGGCCTCGGCGGCGCGCGGCGCGATAACGGTAGCGGCGATCCCGCCCAGCACTTCGAGGATCAGGCGGTAGTTATCTTTGGCGTCGTCGTAATTGCGCGGGGCCGTTGGGTACGTTTCGTGGCGGGGGGAGCCCTTCTCTTTTATGTCAACCACCTCGCGCAAATCCACCTGCGTGAAGCGGTACTGAAGGTCGGGGTTGTCTAAAAAGAAGTTTTCGGGCATGGGATTTCCTCTCAATGCAGGGGAAAGGGGATAAGGGATAGGGGTTTACTCCCTTATCCCTGTTGCATGGGATAGGGGACAGGGGTCTACTCCCTTATCCCCTATCCCCTTTCCCAAATGCAAGGGATAAGGGAATTATTTCGCTTTCTCGCGCAGCGCCTTGATGAGCAGCGGCAGCACTTCGCCCAGATCGCCGACGATTTTGTAGTGAGCCACCTGGAAGATGGGCGCGTTGGGGTCGGTATTGATGGCGATGATCTTGTTGGATTGGTCCATCCCGGCGCGATGCTGGATCGCCCCGGAGATGCCGGCGGCGATATACAGCCTGGGGCGCACGGTGGTCCCCGTCTGCCCAACTTGATGCTCACGGGAAATGTATCCGGCGTCTACCGCGGCGCGCGAAGCGCCCAACTCGCCGCCGAGGGCGTTGGCCAGGTCGCGGACGAGCTGGAATTCCTCTGCGCTGTCCACGCCCGCGCCGCCTGCCACGATCACCGGGGCGTCTTTGAGATGCACGGTCGGCTCACGGACTTCACGGCTGAGCACTTGCAGGGCTAAATCTTCGGGGTGCAGGGACACGCTTACGGGCTCCACCTCCCCCTTGCGGCCCGCGTCCGGCTCCCTGCGGCGCATGACACCCTCGCGGACGGTCGCCATCTGTGGGCGAGTCTTGGGGTTGACGATGGTGGCAATCACGTTGCCGCCGAATGCCGGGCGGATTTGATACAGTAAATCCTTGTAAGTCACGCTCTCTTTCTTCGAGGTGTAATCGCCGATCTGCAAATCGGTGCAGTCAGCGGTGAGACCGCATTTGACGGCGCTGGCGAGACGGGGGGCCAGGTCACGCCCGACGGGGGTCGCTCCGATGAGGAAAGCATACGGATTGTGCGCCCGGATGAGGTCGGCGATGACGCGGGTGTAGGGCAGCGTACGGTACAGTGCCAGCTCAGGATGATCGGCCAGCAGGACACGCGCCGCGCCGTGCTGGATGGCGGTTTCGGCCAGGTCGGCCACTTCGCTCCCGCACAGCACCGCCCACACCTGCCCGGCGAGGGTTTGCGCCAGCTCAGCGGCCTTGGAAAGCAGTTCCAGGCTCACATCATTGATGCGGCCTTCGTCTTGTTCGATGAATACCCAGACGTTGCGATTATTAGTCATGGTTATCTCCAAGAGAAACGTAAAGCGTAATTCGTAAAACGTAATCCGTAAGAGCACCTTACTTGTTTACGTGTTTACGTGTTTACAGATTACGCGCCACGTCACCCAACAATATATTCCTTGATCAGCTCTTCGATCAGCGCCCGGATGCCTTCCGGCGTGGGGGCGATGTCTTTGCTCTCGGTGGATTCGAGCACCACGTAGTTGACTTTGTAAACCTGGGTGGGCGAACCTGCCAGGCCCAGTTGGGATTCGTCAACATCCAGGTTGGCGGTCGTCCACTGCTCGATCTTGAGATGGTGCTCGGCGAGGTATTGGTCGAGCGCCTCGGCGGAGCCAAATTCGGTGTGTTTTTCGAGCAGTTTCGGATACTCGGTGGGGATAGCAGCCAGCTTGTACTCGATGCGCTTGCGCGCCGACGGCGGGCGGGGCTGGTTGGCCGAGCCGGTGACGGTCAGCAGGCAGGGCAGCTTGCACTTGACAAGTTCCGTTCCTAAGTCAAAGGCGCGCTGGACAACCACTTCGCCGTCGGCGAGGCTGACGATGGACTCGGCGTAGGTGATCTGCGGCACGCCCAGCTTCTCTGCCGTCTGCGGGCCGACCTGGGCCGTGTCGCCATCAATCGCCTGCCGCCCGCAGAAAACCATGTCGAACGCGCCAATTTTTTGGATGGCTTTGGCGAGCGAGTAGGAGGTAGCCTGGGTATCCGCCCCGGCGAATTTGCGGTCGGAGAGCAGGATCACCCGGTCGGCGCCGCGATACAAGCTTTCACGTAGCACTTCGGCAGCCTGCAGCGGCCCCATGCTCAGCACGGTCACTGTGCCGCCGTGCTGGTCGCGCACTTGCAGCGCCATTTCGAGGGCGTTGAGGTCTTCGGGGTTGAAGATCGCTGGCAGGGCGGCGCGGTTCATGGTACCTTCGGCGGTCATCACTTCGCCAGTCACGGCGCGGGTGTCGGGGACTTGTTTGACGAGGACAATGGAGTTATAGGACATGGTCGGTATCTTTCGGTTTCGGATGGGGTGGAGGTGGACAGGTGTCAAGTAAACAGGTATCCAAGTAAACAGGTATCCAAGTAAACAGGTATACAGGTATCAAGTGGACAGGTACTTGTATATCTGTGTACCTGTATACCTGTCTACTTTTTTACTCGAACGACCCATACATTTGATCCGGCGTCAGGGCATCCGGGAAGCGCTCCCGCAACGCACGCCTGGATTCGTAGCACAGGTGGCAGGCGTCGGCGTAGGAGGCTTCGTGGGGCAGATCGTAGCGGCGCACCAGCTCCGCCGGGCCGCCGGACAACAGCGGGCCGATGACCGGGTGCGATTCGGGCGCGTAGGTTGCGCAGATCTCGGCGAGCGGGGTTTGGAACAGGTTGCCGATGACCAATCCCTGGCACAGGTGCAGGTTGCCGAGGTAATCCACGTGCACCCGGCCCGGCTCGCGCAGATCTTCGTGCGGGCATGCGGTGAACTGTTCCCACGGCTGGCGCGGGGCGTGTTCGATCAGGTTGACCGCTGCCCGCCCCCGGTACATCACACCCGACTCGCCCTCGGGAAGCTGGCCGACCCCGGCGCAGGCGTCCACCACATCGGGCTGAGCGACGCTCATCACGCCGATGGGAATGCCCAACTCACGCGCCGCGGTCTGGGCGTTTTTCACCTGCTGGCTGATCTTCTCGCTGTAATGGTAAAGGTCGCTGCTGACCGAGAGATCGTCGAGCAGCCCGGCAAAAGGCTCCAGCCACTCGAGGGCGTCGGCGACGTCGGTGGCCCAATAGCTGTTCGAGACGATGCCGACGCTGAAACCCATCTGCTTCGCCAGCCGCACGGCCTTGAGCAGCACGGCGTAATACAGGAATGGCTCGCCGCCCTCGAAATAAATCGAGCGGACGGTTTTCGCATCCCTGGCTTGCTGGAGGATGTTCATAAAATTATCCAGCGTGAGCGTGCCGGCCTGCCAGGGGCTGCCCCACACGAAACAGTGATCGCACTCGAAGGTGCATTGGTAGGTCAGGAGAAGGTGAAGACCGGTGAGGTGCATGGTTCCTCCAAAAACAGGGGATAAGGGAAAGGGGATAGGGGCAGCCCCTATCCCTGGTCCCCTATCCCCTGAGTGACTCGAAAACGCCACGGAACGGACTTCCACGGTTCTGGCACGCTATTTAAACCCACGCGCGGGCCAATGGTCACGCTCGAATCGGGAATTGGGTCGCCGTTTTCGACAAAAAGGACTGCCTCGGGGGCGCACAAATCGTGGCCGTTGAGGGCGCGGTCAATCCCCAGGGATTGGCAAATCTTGCCGGGGCCGTTGGCCCATTCGGCTGAGGGCCGCCCTTTCCGGCGGGCGGCGACGATCTCCAGTCCCTCGGTCGGCTGGATGGCGCGGATCAGTACCGCGGCGGGGAATCCCTCGGCCTCGGTGACGAAATTCAGCATCCAGTGCATCCCGTAGGTGAAGTACACGTAGGCATGTCCGGGCGGGCCGTACATCACGGCGGTGCGCGGCGTGAGACCGGCTTTGGCGTGGCAGCCCAGGTCGCTTTCGCCGATGTAGGCTTCGGCCTCGGTGATAACGCCAGCCAGGCGGGTTTCCCCTTCGAGGCGGACAAGCCGCATCCCCATGACGGCGCGGGCCACATCAAGGGTAGGGCGAGAGAAAAAGGGGCGAGAAATACGGGTGAACATAAGATGCTTTTTATTTCGGCGCAAAATCCACGAACGTTTTGCCTTCCAGATAATCTGGAAATGTCTGGATGCCGTTGACCTGCAAATAGCACCGATCTGGAAATTTCTTCCAACCCCGCGCAAGACCAATTCGCAAGAAAACCTCACTGGATGTCAGCCGGTCGGTCAATTCCTCGCTAATTTGGGTCGGGGTGCGGTTCTCTCCCCGTAAGCTGTCGCAGTAATAATGCCATGTCAAATCCGTGATTTTCAGCCGATAAAGCTTACCCTCGCCATCCTCGAAAATCAAACGGTAATCCCAAGCGCCTTCTACCCCCTGTTCGTAGATGAATTTGGAAATACCAGTGGGCTGGATCGTGCCAAGCGAGCGCGGCCCTCGGCAATCCATAACATAAAAGCCAAAATCGTCGTGGATAGGCTGCTCGAATATCGCTCCCACACTGTCGAAAAGCGACCAATTGAGCACCGATTTTCGATCCTCGATTTTTTGGATAAAAAGCGGCGAGTTGGGTGCAAAATACCAATCTTCTGTATGGGGAGGTTGTGGAATCGGCTTGATCAAAAAGAATTCGACAAGCGCGAATGGGAAAATGACCGGCCGGCCTTTTGGGGCCAGATCGCTCTCAGGAACGCCGGGCGGCTGAAGCGTGGGGCGAATGCAGCGATGGTTTTTGTCGTAACCGGCGATACAAACCCTGCCGCGATACATGCGGGTCAGATCGGTGATCACCAGCCTGGTTATCATAGATGCACGATTTCGACCCCCGGCCAGCGAGCGGCCATTCGTTCGGCGACCAGCCGGCGGTGACATTGCTGCGGCGTCGGCTCACTGCACAGCAAACAGGATGCCAGCGATTCAAATTCGGCCGGGTCGAGCGTCTCGGGAATACGGCGCTCGTCCATCAATTGCTCGAAACGGGCGACGTAGCGTGGCCAATCCCCGTCGGCGCGGTAGTCGCCCAAGATTTCCTTCGTCGGGGCGAGCAGGGGCAGGTGGATGTACTGGCAGCCGGAGGCGAGCCGATCCAGAAAATACGGCAGGTCGTCTTGCTTGGCGAATCCCGATAGCTGCCCGCCGGGGTTGAGCCGGATGTCCACCAACCGTCGGACACCATTTTGGCGCAGTCGCTCGAAAAAAGCCTGGGCGCTTTTTTGCGTGAATCCGATGGTGAAGAGATTCATTGTTTCTCCTCAAAAAAGAGAAGGCTGCTCGGCGCGCGATTCGTTGACCGAGATATGCAGCGAACTGGCCCGGTAAATGGTCCCATCGCCGCGAATATGCCGGACATCCACTTCGGAATGTTCGGCAAGGAGGTATTTGGCAATTAAATGGTGGCGGTGACATTCGGCGGGGTCTTCTTCGCTGCACATAATGGCGGTCAGATCCTGGTCCGCCACCTCCAGAAGTCGCTCGATGCCCTGGACAAACCATGCGCGTTTCATCATCTCTGGATAGTCCACTTCGTGGAGGAAGTCGGCATCTTCGGATGGCAGGCGGCGGTTTTTGAAGCAGGTTGGATCGGAGGGACGCCCGCCGAGAAACTTACCGGCGTACACATACTGGATATTACGCCGCGCCAATGCGCTTTCCAGGCTTTCTTTGTTGAATTGGGGGTTGTAACGGCTGTAGGGCGCGGTGCGCACATCCACCAAAATCATAACGTCGTTATCGTCCAGGAGTTGGATGAATTTTTCGAGACTGTGGTTGCTATGCCCAATTGTATAGAGTTTCATCGCGCCGGCCTCGCTCTTTTCTAGCGATTATACTCGAAGGGCGATGGCTGATGAGGTACTACTGCTCGACATTTGGCTTCTTCATGCAAAAGTAGGTCGGATTGGCTGTAGATGCTCATAAGGTTATACCCTAGTTTGCCCACTATGAAATGAAAGGCAAACGTGGCATCCTACCACTGAGTAAGGAGGTGGCGGATGCGAACACATACCACTGTTGAGCAACGGCAGGCGTTTAATGTTT
>DYIZ01000113.1 GCA_020723385.1 Candidatus Aquidulcis sp. | reverse complement strand
CAAACGGCGCAAGGCTCTATGCTACCGATACTTTTGCGGTAGATCCGAATTGGCATGGTAGAATCAGGGCATGGCCCGCCGCATCATCAAATTCCTTCGCCGCGCTCTGCACATGGGGAAAATCATTCTCCGCACAGCGCTTTGGATAATGGCGGTTGCCATGATGCTGGGAGGCAGCCGCCCGGAGCCGGGGGATTTCGTCGAGAGTGTGCGCCGTTTCACCCGCGGCATGGAATTCGACTTCGTCTCGTGGACTTTCGAGGCGTTCGGGGTCAAGATCGGCCAATCGGCGCTGGGGATGGGCGATTACCTGCCCGACGATGCCCGCAAGCAAGCGGTGCTCGACTACCTGCGGCTGGTTTCGCTGATTGCCCAGACCGAAGGCCAGATCAACGAGATTTACGCCAACCCCAACATCGCTGATCCGCAGGCTGCTGCGGCGGTTCTGCGGGTGCAGTTGGAAGCGCTGAAGACGCGCCGCACCCTGCTGGAACCGCTGGCCGAGGGAATCTTGCAAGATCAAGTCTCGGCGGTTGTGGCCGAAATGGGTCTGACTCTCGGGGGGCAGCCGACGCCCTCGGTGTTGTATCACACCACCCCGCCTCCTTACGCGCTGATTGTCTCGCCGCGCGATGCCATCCAGGTGGATGCCGATATCTCCATCTCGCCGGATTTTACCGTTGAAGACCACGTTGCCCTGGAAGAACAGGTAGACGAAGCGCTTGATGTGTCATCGTTGGTAGTCGGTATTGGCGGAATTGGCCTGTACCCGACGATGGTCATGCAGACCACCGACATCAACTGGCTGGCCGAGGTGATCGCCCACGAGTGGGTACACAATTTCCTGACGCTGCGCCCGCTGGGCATTAACTACATGACCACCCCCGAGCTGCGCACCATCAACGAGACGGCTGCCTCCATTGCCGGGAAAGAGATCGGCTATGCCGTCATCGAACGCTATTACCCCGAGCTGCTGCCGCCTCCGCCTGCCCCGCCCCCCCCTGATACTGGCGAGCCTGCTCCCGCTCCCCAGCCGCCAGCTTTCGATTACCGCGCCGAGATGCACGAGACGCGCGTCACCGTGGATGATCTGCTGAAAGAAGGCAAAGCAGACGAGGCCGAGCAGTACATGGAAGAACGCCGCCTCTTCTTTTGGGATAACGGCTACCACATCCGCAAGCTGAACCAGGCTTATTTTGCATTTTATGGCTCGTATGCCGATTCTCCCGGCGGCCCGGCAGGCGCTGACCCGGTGGGTGCGGCGGTGCGCGCCTTCCGGGCGCAGAATGACACCCTGGCGCAGTTCCTTTATCGCATCGCCTGGCTCTCATCCTTCGACGATCTGCAACGGGCGCTGGAGCAGTAGCTGTTCGCCGTATGCGCTTCAGCGCGCGTTCGTAGTGTGCGCTTCAGCGCATGGTTATTTGTGCAAGTTTCAGCCTATTACGGCGCGTTAACACCCCCGGTTAGCGCTCCCATCCCGGCAGTTCCTCCGTGGCAAAACGGGACAGTTTTGGACAGAGCGATTAGCGCGGCTCGACGACAAACTTGATGGCTGTTCGGACCTTGTCTTCGATCTGCACATCCACAAATTCGGGCATGCACAGAATCTCTATTCCATCCCTGGTTAGATAACCTTTGGCAATCACCAGGGCTTTCACCGCCTGGTTGACGGCGCTGGCCCCGATGGCCTGGACTTCGGCGTGTTTCTGTTCACGGATGACCGCGGCAATTGCGCCTGCCACAGCAGAAGTGCGTGAGGTGCCTGAAACCTTGATTACGTCCATGATGGCTTACCTCCTTTGCTTGTTAGGGTGCGGACCGGACTATGGTCGGGCAGGGGGAACTCTCATCGCTAAAAAGATTGTACAGGATTTTTTGATGTGAAGCAAGCGGGTAAATGGTAGAATTTCAATATGTCACGATGGATCTTGTTTTTTATCACAATCATCATTGGCGCCGTCGCTGGTTTGTACTACGGCTGGTTTATCAACCCGGTGCGTTATGTGGATACTACCCCTGATACACTGCGCGAAGATTACCGGGCAGATTATGTACTGATGGTCGCTGAGGCGTATCAGGAAGACGGCGATCTGGGTATGGCCGTGCGCCGGCTGGCCTTGATGGGCGATGTCCGTCCCGCAGATACGGTAGCCCAGGCCACGCTGTATGCGGTTGAAACCGGGTATGGTCGCTCAGACCTGGCGTTGATGCAGCAGCTCGCCGACGATCTGCAAACCTGGAATCCAGTGCTGGGAGCGCCGACGCCATGAGACGGCGAGACCAGCGCGGACCCTGGTATCTGCTGACCGGCCTTGTGCTGGGCTTTGTCGGCGGGTTGTTGTTCGCCTGGGGGATTGCCCCATTGCGATATATTGACACCGCCCCCGCCTCGCTGCGAGCTGAATTCAAAGATCAGTACCGCGCCATGATCGCTTCGGCCTACATGGCGACCGGCGATTTAGTGCGCGCTCAAGCCCGCCTGAGTTTGCTGGGCGATGAAGACCCGGCGCGTGCCCTCACCATTCAGGCGCAGCAAGCCCTGGCGGCAGGCCGCCCGGAAGCCGAATCACGTGCCCTGGGGATGTTGGCGATGGCCGTAGGACAAGGAGCTGCCCCGCTCGCCACGGCGATCCCCGTAACGCAAACGATCACCTCGACAGCAAATTTGCCTTCGCCCACGCTGCCCGCTCTCACCCCTTCACTTCCCGTCACTGCCCCTTCGCTGACGCCTGCACCGCCGAGTCCAACACCCCGCGGGTCTGTCAGTCCCTCCCCGCGGGCGCGCACCCCTGAGCCAACCGTCACGCCCCTGCCCACCCGTACCCCCACGCCTACCCCCGGCGAGCCGTTCGCCCTGCAGGACATGGAGCTGGTGTGCAATCCCGCCCTGCAATTGCCGCTCATTATGGTCGAGACCTTCGATGCAGCCAACCAGCCGGTTCCGGCTGTTGAGATCATCATCAGTTGGGATGGCGGCGAAGATCATTTCTTCACCGGCCTCAAGCCGGAGATGGGTTTGGGATACGCCGACTTTACCATGACGCTTGGCGTCAACTACACGCTGCGCCTGGCGGCCGGGGGACAGCCGGTGCCCGACATCCACGCCCAGGAGTGCGAGGTGCAAGGCCGCCGCTTTTGGGGTGCGTGGCAGTTGATATTCGTACAGCCGTGATCCGTCTGATTAACTGGCGTGCAGGCTTTAGCCAGCTCGGGAGAAACTTATGGACAGCTACCAAATTCCCTTCATCCTGCGAGATGCTTTCCTTTGCCTGGGAATGCTCATAGGCATCGGCGGCGGCGTATTTCTGCTCATCCGAAAGAAGACCGCGCCAGGAATCCTGGCGATGGCCGGTTTCGTCCTGTTCAGCCTGGAGCCTATCGCCGACTTCATCATCCTTCAGCTCCTTTATCGGCAGGATGGCTCCGAGGATTTCTACATAGCTTTGGACTGGACGTATTCTTGTGTGGCAGGAGCGGGCGTTTTTCTGGGCGTTCTCGCCCTGGTCGTGGCGTTCGTTCTGGCAGCCCGCCCTCAGCCACCAGCCGCATCTTGGCAGGACACCCCAGCAATGACGGACTTGAACCAATGAGTCTGCGCCGGGGCGGGTGGCTTTGGCTGGTTTTTCTGCTCCTCGCCGGGTGCAGCAAGCCCACCCCATTGCCGCCCTCGCCCGATGAAATTGTCGCCCGCGCCGCGGCGCGCATGAAATCCTTGCCCGGCTTTCACTTCGTCATCGAGCGCACCGGCGCGCCGGCCTTCCTCGATTACGACGAAACTCTGGCTTTCCGCCGCGCCGAGGGCGATTTCGTCACTCCCGATCAGGCGCAAGCGTCCGTGCGGGTCATCGCCCCCGGGTTGGTGGTGGATGTGGGGATTCTCAGCATCGGCGAGCGCTACTGGCAGACCAACCTGCTCACCGGTGTGTGGGAGGAATTTCCGCCGGGGACCGGTTTCAACCCGGCACAGATGTTCGACCCTGAAATTGGTTTCCAGCCCCTCATGGAATCAGACCTGACTGATCTGGCATTGAATGGGGTCGAAGAACTCGAAGATTTACCCGGAAAAAAGTTGTACGCCGTCGCCGGGCGGCTGTCGGGTGAGCGGCTTTTCCAGATGAGCTACGAGATGATCGGCCCCGAGACGATAGACGTGCGCCTGTGGGTTGACCCGCAAACGTTTGACCTCTACCGGGTGATCCTCACTGAACCAGCGGACGCCGAACCGACTGTGTGGCAAATGGATTTCTGGGATTTCGGTGTGGTTGCCAAGATCGAGCCGCCGCAATGAATGCCATGAACCGCCCGGCCCTCATCATCATTCTCATCAGCCTGCCCATTTTCATCGGCGCGCTCGACCTGACGGTGGTCTCGGCGGTGCTGCCACACGTGGTCTACGACCTGGAAATCCCCCTCCAGACCGGGCTGGACGACGCCGCCTGGGTGGTGAGCGGCTACCTGCTGGCGTACACTGTGGCGATGACCTTCATGGGGCGGCTGTCCGATCTCATCGGACGGCGCAAAGTGTATTTGCTGGCGCTGGCGATTTTTGCCGCCGGGTCGTATCTCGTCGCTGTGGCGGATACCTGGCCCACCCAACTGGCGCTGCGTGCCTATTTCCTGGTCGCCTCGGGCCGTCCCGACCCGGCGTATGCCTCGCTGGCGATGCTGGTGGCGGCGCGTATGATCCAGGCTTTCGGCGGCGGGGCGATGGTGCCGGTGGGCATGGCGCTGGCTGGCGATCTGTACCCGCCAGGGCCGCGCGCCCGCATCCTGGGGGTGATCGCTGCGGTGGATACGGCTGGCTGGGTGGTGGGGCATTTATACGGCGGCATCCTGACGCGTTTCTTCGACTGGCGCATGATCTTCTGGCTGAACCTGCCGGTATGTGCGCTGGCCTTCGGGTTGATTTATTTCGCCCTGGCTAAACCCCCTCCCGGCCTCCCCCATCCGAAAAACACGGATGGGGGAGGGGAAACCCCCTCCCAACCTCCCCAATCCGAAGAGCACGGATGGGGGAGGGGCAAGATGGACTGGCCCGGCGCGTTGCTCATCGCCCTGAGCCTCATTGCCCTCAATATCGGTTTGGGGTCGAATTCTGAGACCACGTACGGCACACTGGATACACAAAAAGGCATCGCCTGGTCGTCGTACGCTTTGCCCATGCTGGCGGCTGCGGCAGCGCTGTTCGGTTTATTCATCTGGCGGCAGGCGCGGGCAGCCTCTCCGTTGATCTCGCTGGCGCTCTTCCGGCGGGTGAATTTCTCGGCCGCCAGCCTGGCGAATTTTCTGGTAGGATTCAGTTTGTTCGTGGCGATTGCCAATGTGCCGCTCTTTATCAATACCCTCGTCGCCGAGACGCTCGAACAGGGCGCGTGGGACAGCGGGTGGATGCTCTCCGCGCTGACCGTGCCGATGGCGCTGGCCTCCATCCCCGGCGGATGGATGTCTTCCCGCTGGGGCTACCGCCTCCCGGCGGTGACCGGCGTGCTGGCCGGGGTGGCCGGCTTCGTGATGATGACCACCTGGCGGGCCGCGACGCCCTACGGGACGATGATCCCCCATTTGGCCCTGGCCGGTGTCGGCTTCGGGCTGACGATGGCCCCCATCGCCGCGGCCGTCATCAACGCCGCCCCGTCAGAATACCGCGGTTCAGCCTCGGCCCTCGTCATCATCTTCCGGCTGGTGGGGATGACGGTGGGCGTCTCGTCTATGGCGACTTACGGCCTGCAGCGGGCGGACGTGCTTAGCCGCCAATGGCTGGGGGCAGCCGCCGATCTGGCGGAAACCATCCGGGTGGGGATGGCCGTCGCCGAAAAAGTCATCCAGGAAACGTTTATCATCGCCGCGATCGTGTGCAGCCTGGCGTTGATACCGGTTCTTTGGCTCAATACTAATTCGCAAGATAGGAGGACCTCATGAATACCATGTTTGCCCGTGAAAATCCGAAACGTACACGTAATATGGCTATCGGCGGGGGAGGATTGGCGCTGCTGCTGTTGATTTGCTGCTGCTGCGTGGCGCTCATTGTCGTTGTATTTGTAGATCCCTTCCAACTGAATTTTCTCGACCGGATTCTGGGCGGCCCCGAATCCGTCGCCCAGGCGATGCCCGCCGATACCGGCCTCTACCTGGGTGTGAACGTGGTCAACGCCACGCCCGACAAGATCAGCCGCCTCATCAAGCCTTTCGCGAAAGTCATCAAGGAACAAACCGGCTCCGAAACCTCGGATGATTTGCTCAAAGAGCTGGATAAAACCCTGGATGATCAGCTTGGCCTGACCATCACCGACGATGTGATGCCGTGGATCGGCCAGTATATCGGCATCGGATTCCTCGACATCGAATTCAGCAGCTATGGGAGCATCGAGGACGGCCGAGTGATCGTCGCCATCGAAGCGCGCGACAAGAAGAAGGCCGACGAATTCTTGATCAAGCTGCAAGAAGGAGCGGCACGCGCCAGCGGAGACGATTTCATCACTACCGAATACCAGGGTGTAACGATCTTTATTCACGACACCGACCCGAGCGCGCAGACCGCCTTCTGCCGTTCGGGCAGCCTGGTGCTGTTCGCCCGCAACGAGATTGACTTGCAGGTGGCGATTGACGCCCAAAAAGGCGACTCGCTGGCGAAGAGTAAATCCTACGGAAATATTGTCAAGATGCTGCCGCGCGAGCGTGCTGTGACCTTTTATATGACCAGCGCCCAGGCAGAAGATGTGATCAATGCCCTTGAACGAAGCATGGGGTCCGCCGTTGCTCCCGGTTTTAGCTTATCTACAACACAGTTATCTGGCTGGAGCGAGACGGCAATGAGCGTCAGCATTGTGGATGCCGGGCTGCAACTGGATAGCGTGATGGTCTACGATCTCGCTGAGTTGTCTGAAACCCAGAGAGCGATGATGGAAAGCGCGGGAGCAGCCCCACAGACGGACAGCCTGTTCCCGCAGGGGACGTTGGTTTACCTCGTCGGGCATCGTCTCGATCTGGGCTGGCAGATGGCCCGCTCGATGCTGGCCGAATCGGCCACGATGGCGGATTTCGATGAGGCCATGCAAATGTTCGAGAGCCAGTACGGCGTCAACCCCGATACAGACTTATTCCCCTATCTGAATGGGGAGTTCGCCATGGGTTTGATCCCGGCCTCGGAAGGGATCATGGCCGAGCAAAGCCATGTCAACCTGGGGTTCCTGGCGCTGGCGAAAACCAGCGACGCCGGGGCGTTGATGAACACCGTGGATGGTTTATCCAGTAAGCTGACTGAAATGGGGATGACCCTCGAAAGCAGCCCTATGGGAGATGGGTCTTTCTACCTCTTCGCAGACCCCTACAGCGGAATTCCCATGCTGGCCTATGGGGTAGGAAAAGATCACTTGATGATGGGGTCTGACCTGAGTGTGTTAAGCGGGGTCGTGAACGGCCAGCCTTCCCTGGCGCAGAGCGACCGCTACCGCCAGGTATGGAAAGCTTTCCCCTCCGGTACGCAGCCGGTGATGTATGTGGATGTCGGCGGGCTGCTGGGCGTTTTCCGCGAGGGATTGACAGACTATTCGTTGGAGAGCTTCAATGAATTTGCCCAGTTCGTCGAGCCGATCCAATACCTTGCCGTGGGAGGCACGGCTTTGAAGAACAACGTGGCGCGCAGCACGATGATCGTGTTCATCCCAGGGGAGTAACCCGCGCCTCTCTTTTTGAGATGATACCGAAACATGATAATGGGCGTGCGAAGCACGCCCATTATCATGTTTCGGATTATTCTTGATGCAGATTGGGGACGATCTACCCTATCTCCCGTGGACGCCACGCGCCGCCGGCTGGGTTGGTGAGGTTCGTTTGAGCAGGGGCTGGCGCTGTGGGTGTTTCCACCTGGACAACCGGCAGATACACTGTGAACGCGGTCGTGAATGACGACACCGGCCCGGCGGTTACCGTGATACCGTCATCCGCAGCTACCTGCCAGTAATAAGTCACGCCCGGCTGAAGCGGGCCAGGGTCGAAGGTTGTCCCTGTAACGCCGTCAGCCACAATGGGCGGGGGATCAACTGTGCCGAAGGCAACATGGTAAGTGAGCGCATCGCAGTTGAGATCGGCGCTGGCTGCCCATGACAGCGTGACAGTGACCGGCTGCCCGATGGATTCGTCCAACGGGGCGAGATTCACCGGAGCCGTGGGGGCCGCGTTGGCGACGACGCTGGTCGCGGTGCGGGTGATAGTCGCTCCCACGCCGTCGGCGATCTCGGCCAGGTTGGCGATGGGCGTTCCGGCGGCCAGGCACTGGTTGACGGTGACGGCGTATGTGAGGGTGATAGCCTCACCCGGGCCGACGATCCCCTCCCAGGTGATTTGCCCCCCGTCAATGGCGGGTGTTCCCTGGGTGGCGGTGAGCACCCCGGCCCAGGTCACCTCAGTGGGCAGGGTGTCGGTCACGCGGGCGGTTGTCTCTTCGCCGATGTTTTCCACAACGAGGGTGTATACCAGCAAATCGCCGGGCAGCGCCGACCCCGCGGAAACCTGTTTTTCGGAGGCGGCCAGGTTGGGCTGAAGAGGCTCGCCGCATCCGCCCAGCCAGCCCATCGTTTTTGACATCACCGCGTTGCGGTCGGCGGCGTTGTCAATCGCCTCGAAACCGTAAGACAGGTAGACGAGACGGTAAGTGTCGTTTTGGAAGGCCACGCCGCCGGATTGGTAGGGGACGGGGTAATCCATCACGGCCACTGCGCCGCCGATGGGGCTGATTTCGTTGGGGAAGCTCTGGTTGTTGGCTCCGTCGCCGCCCTGGATGTGAACGTCCGTCCCGGCCAGGAAATCGAGGCCGGTCAGATCGTAGGTGTTCGTGTCGGTCGCGCCGAAAGAGGCGTGCAGGTAATCGCTGAAGAAGCTGGTTGCGCCGATGTCGAAGCCGATACTCTGCCCGGAGAGGAACAAACGCCCGCCGGCGTCGAGGAAATCGGCCAGCGTCGTCTGTTCGGCGGCGGTGAGGGTCGTGCTGAAATCGTTGCCGGTGAGCCAGACGAGGCGGGTGTAGCCGGCGAGGTCGGCCAGGGCGGGGCTGCCTTTGGATGCGACGGCCCAGGTGTCGTAGTTGATTCCGGCGGCTGCCAGGGCGTTTTGGTAGTACGTCTGGTAATTTTGGCCGAGGTCGTCATCCACGATGAGCGTGCAGGGGGCGGGGGCTAACTCGAAGTTCTGAATCTGGTTATGATCGAGGGTGATCTGGCGCTCCTGCGGCTGGTAGCCGGGAGCGGATGCGCGCAGGGTATAGGTTCCGGCGCAGGCATCGAGGGCGTAGGAGCCATCCAGCGGGAGTGTGGTCGTCACCAGCGACGCGCCGACCAGTTCGACGGTGGCAGTCAGCGGGCGTCCGCTGCCCTGCTCGGTGACAGTACCCTCGACAGTCCAGTTATCCGGGAGCAGGGCGAAATCGTGGGTGGTGATCGTCCCCGAAATGATGCCAACTGTGGTGGTCTGGGTGATATAGCAGGCCGCGCCGACTTCGAGGGTGTAATTGCCGGTCAGCAGCGGGCGGTGGTAGTCGCCCACTTCGGGGTCCACGTAGATCTTGTTGGGCGGCAGCATCCCGACGATTTTGATGTTGGCCTCGATGGGGTCGCCTGTCTCACTGTCGGTGACCAGGCCGCGCACGCCGGTGAGGGCGCGTCCCATCCACCAGATCATCGCCGGGCGGTTGGCGTTCCAGTAAGTGGGCATATCCGCGTAGTTAGGGGGCTGGTATTGGGAAATTTCGATCGTGACGTGATGTTCGCCGTGCCAGACGTAGGAATAATCCTGCAATCCGCCGTCAATCGAGTACCATTCCCAGCCCTGGGTGACGCCTTCGGGGAATTCGACATCGTAGATCATGGGGTTGCGGATGGCGTAACCCACGCTGAAGGCGTAATACAGAGCGTTATCGGGGGAATTGGCGGGATTGTGACCGGATTCATCCCAGGGGTAATTGACCACCAGCGCGCCGGAGTGATAGTTAGCGCCCATGATGAAACGGTGGGCGTCGGCGAAATTCATATAAGCAACTGTTTCCGGCTCACAGCCCGACACACTGCCTTCGCAAGTGGTCGGGTGCCCTAACGGATCGGGGAAATCGCGGTTGAGGTTTTCGCCATGAGCGTTGGTGTACGTGCCTGCCACGTAACCATCCGGGTTGTAAAACGGGCACAACCAGATTTCCATATCGTTGACGTAGCTCGTCAGAGTGGGATCAACGCCGTAACTGGTCATCAACAATTCGGCCAGGCGGATGGTCATTTCGGCGCCCCCAGCTTCGATGCCGTGCATGGTGCTGATGTAGCGAAATTCTGGTTCGTCTTCCTCGGCGTCGGGATTATCGCTGATCTTCATGCACCACAGGTCACGGTTCTGCACCGATTTGCCGATGGAAATCAGGCGCACGTAATTGGGATTGGCGGTCGCCAGCGTCTGCATGCGGGTGACGAATTGCTCGAAGGTGGGCCAGGCATTGGGGGCGTCGGAGCCGGGGCCGGATTCGTAGAAGGCGCGCAGGCTCTCGTTGGGGATGGGGATGGCGGTGAGGCCGGCAGCGGCGAGCTGGGTCACCTCGGCGTCGTTGACGTAGACCGTGGCGATCATCGCCTCGAACGGATCGCTGGCCTGCGGGCGGGAGCCATCTGCCGGGCGCATGTCGTTCACGTCAATGCGAAGATCCGTGAGGGTGGTCAATTCCTCGATGGAATTGATCGCAATCTTTGCGGGATAACGGTCAGTGAAGGGAAATGGTTCAGGTGGAACGGGGGTGAGTTGAAGCTGAAAATCGGGGGCCGGGGCCTGGGCCATCGCGGCGGTGGCGATGAGCAGCGCTCCCAGCAGTAGGATGGATAGAGCAATGGCGAGTCGTTTGACGATCATGCGGGTGGTAACCTCCAGTGTAAGATTGTGAAACCCCTCGGCAGAATTATACTACCGCAGCCCCCGGGGGCTGTTGAAAATCGTTGTTGACGACTTTCAACGGTGTGTGGTATCATCCAGCACGCTAATTCTAAGGCGTATCATCTTATTTAACACTTAGCCAGAGGAGTCACCTATCAGCGCGATCAATTACCGACTAAATGAGTCCATCCGTGTCAAAGAAGTGCGGTTGATTGGGCCGGCGAATGAAAATATCGGCGTTGTATCAACCGAGGAAGCCCGGCGCATCGCCCGAGATGCCGATCTCGACTTGGTCGAAGTCGCTCCGAATGCCGAACCGCCGGTGTGCCGTGTGATGGATTTCAGGAAGTTCCTTTACGAGCGTGCCCGCAAAGAGCGTGAAGCGCGTAAAGCCCAGACCAAAATCGAAATCAAGGAGATTCGCCTGCGTCCCAAGACCACTGCGCATCACCGCTCATTCAAAGTGCGCGATGCCCGAAAATGGCTGGACGATGGTAACAAAGTGCGGGTGAGGATTCGCTTCAAAGGTCGCGAGATAGATTATGTGGATCTGGGGTTGGTAGATTTGAAAGAAGTGGCTGAAGAATTGGCAGACGTGGCTACGGTGGAGCAGCCCCCGACCATGGAAGGGCGCAGCGTTATGCTGCTGTTGGCGCCATCGAAGCCGAAGAAGAAGGTCGGCCCGGCTAGTCCAGTCGAACCATAGGCCGGTAGATGTATGAGTTGTCCGCGGATGGCAGGTGACCATTCGGGTCACTGAACCGCCGCGGAGTTTTTTTTGTAAGGGCCTAATGCATGTGTTCTTTGCAGAAAGAACACGCGGATGTTCTTTATCCGCAATTCCAAGATGAGGCCGTAGTAGTTCCGCTTTATGCGGGTTAGGAGATTTCTGTGGCTCGTAAACAACGTGTAGGCAAGTACAAGATCAAAACCCACAAGGCGACTTCCAAGCGCTTTCGCCTGACTGGGTCGGGCTTATTGGTACGCACGAAGATCGGTAAAGGCCACCTGCGCCGCCGCACTTCCGCTCGCACCAAGGCCCTGTTGGCTGAGATGATCCCCGTCAAGGGTCGCGGGATTATCAAGCGCGTCAATCGTATGGCGCCTTATATGTCCAAGAAAGATTAACTGAACATCCAACCCTGATGATTGCGTCCGTTGGGTGTTCGCAACGGGTGGCTGATACACAGCTACCGACGCCCAGGGGTTCGCAGGAGAGAGAAGCATGACACGTGTTAGAACTGGCGTCGTACGCCGCCAACACCATAAGAAAGTTCTGAAGATCACCAAAGGGCAATTCAGCTCCCGCCATCGCTTGTTCAAGCGAGCGAACGAGGCTATGCTGAAGAGCCTTTGGTACGCCACCCGCGATCGCCGCATCCGCAAGCGCGACCTGCGCCGCCTGTGGATCGCGCGCATCAACGCCTCAGCCCGCCTGAACGGCACCACCTACAGCCGCCTGATCAGCGCGATGAAGAAAGCTAACGTCACCATCAATCGCAAGATGCTGTCCGACCTGGCTATCCGTGACCCGAAGGCGTTTGCTGCCGTAGTGGCAAAAGCCCTGGCTTAATTGAAAAATCTTCACACATCTTCCCCGGAGCAGGGTATAACCCTGCTCCGGCTTTGGGTTAACTACCAATCCGAACCAATTCCTGTTCTTTCGTTTCGACGGGTTTCGAGGCTTTAGCCGGACTATTTATGACCGCGCAGCGGCCTGAAGGAAAATCCGACAATCTGATGTTCGTGTGTGCGAAGCACGCATGAACATCAGATTGTCGGCTCTCCACATGATACTGAGAATTACTGAACGCGTTGACGGTGTGTGTTCAGCGTGCTAAAATCCATGCGAGGCAGCAGCGCGGGTTCCTCGATCGAGAGTTGCCATGAGCCAGATTTTACAGCAGCACACCTTCCCATCCGGCCAAACCCTGCAAATCGCCCAGGGCGACCTGACCACCGAGACGGTGGGCGCTATCGTCAACGCCGCCAACAGCCGTTTGCAGCATGGCGGCGGGGTGGCGGGAGCTATCGTGCGCCGCGGGGGATACGTGATCCAACAGGAGAGCGACGCCTGGGTGCGGCAGCGCGGCCCGGTCTCTCACGGCGAGCCGGCATACACCCGTGCAGGCAGCCTGCCCTTCAAATACGTCATCCACGCGGTTGGGCCGGTGTGGGGCGAGGGGGATGAAGACAATAAACTTATGATGGCTGTTGGCGGCTCGCTGCGAGTCGCTGAACAACTTGGGCTGGAATCCATCGCATTCCCGGCTATCTCCACCGGAATTTTTGGCTTTCCGAAGGAACGCGCCGCCCGCATCATTTTCGCCGCCATCGAGGCCTATTTCGCTGAGAATCACGCATCCTCGCTGAAGCAAGTGCGCCTGACTTTGTTCGATCAACCGACGATCACAGCCTTCCTCGCTGTTTGGAACTCTCGAAATTCATGATTACCTCCACCCGTAACCCGGCGCTCCAACTCGTCCGCGACCTGCTGGCACACCCGAAAGCGCGTCGGGAGGCAGGAGTATTTGTTGTCGAGGGGGTGCGATTGGCCGAGGAGGCTTTGCAATCCGGGTGGCGGGCGCAGCTTGTGCTCTACACCGCCGGTTTGCCGCCGCGCGGCCAGGCAGTCGTGGACGGGTTTGCCGGGCAACGGGCGCGGGTTGAGGAAGTCTCGGCAACCGTTTTGAAATCTGCCAGCGATACGGAGACTCCCCAGGGCTTGCTGATCGTGCTGGAGGCAAAGACGCTGTCATTGCCGTTAGAGCCTGATTTCATTCTCATTCTCGATGCCATACGCGATCCGGGCAACCTGGGGACGATCCTGCGCACAGCGCTCGCCGCGGGTGTGCAGGCCGTTCTGCTTCCGCCCGGCGGGGTGGATGTTTTCTCCCCGAAAGTGGTGCGTTCGGCGATGGGCGCTCATTTCCGGCTGCCGGTACACAACCTGGATTGGCGCAGTATCCGCTCGTATCTGCGCCCCGCGGGGGCTGCGCTCCGCATTTACCTGGCCGATGCGCAGGGCGAGTTGACTCACGCCCAGGCTGATTTCCACTCCCCGCTGGCGCTCATCGTGGGCGGGGAAGCCGAGGGGGCCGGGAGCGAGGCGCAATCTCTGGCTGACAGCCGCGTGCGCATCCCCATGCCCGGCAGCACTGAGTCGCTCAACGCGGCCATCGCCGCGGCGATTCTGATGTTCGAGGTTGTGAGACAAAGAGAGTGATCAGTGAACAGTGATCAGTGAACAGTAAAACTTGCTGATTACTGATAACTGGTGACTGATAACTGATGACTGATTACTGATAACTGGAACTGACCATGAAAATCCGCTCGATCACCTATTTTCTGAATCCCGGCTGGCCGATTGACACGGATGCGTTAGCCGCAGGGGGCGCACTGATCCAAAAGGCGCGCCTCGCGTTCGATAAAGCGGGCTATACCGTACAATCCGCCCGGCTGGCTTCGACGCCGTTCCCGCTTGTTTTGCCTGGCCTTGAGGTGGAGCGGGTGGCCGAGTTTGCCTGCGAGATGGAGCGGGCTGCCAAAGTACACGGATTCGACTATGTTGCGCTCGGCCCGGCGCTGCCCGAGTATCCCGACAGCTACCCCGCCATCCCGGCGGCGCTGGCAGCAACCGAGGCGGTGTTCATCGGGGGTGTGATGACGACCCCCGAAGGCGTATCCCTGGCGGCGGTGAAAGCCTGCGCCGAGGTCATCCATCGCCTGTCCACCGTCACCCCGGATGGGTTCGCCAATCTGCGTTTTGCCGCACTGGCCAACGTCCCGGCGGGCGCGCCGTTCTTCCCGGCGGCCTACCATCAGGGCAATGTTCCCACGCTGGCGCTGGCCATGGAAGCCGCTAATCTGGCAGTGGACGCATTCACCCATGCTGCCGATCTGACCAGCGGATGCAATAATTTACGCCGCGCCATCGAATATCACGCTCACCGGCTCAATGTCATCGGCTGCACATTGGCTCACGAAGCAGTCATCCCGTGCGGCGGGATTGATTTCTCGCTGGCCCCGTTCCCGGAGGCGGCGCAATCGCTGGGTGAGGCGCTCGAACGGGTGGGCGCGCCAGCCCTGGGCTTGCACGGCTCGCTGGCCGCCGCCGCCCTCATCGCCGATACGATTGACCGGGCGCGCTTCGTGCGCACCGGTTTCAGCGGGTTGATGCTGCCGGTGTTGGAAGACACCACCCTGGCCGCCCGCGCCGCCGATGGCAGCCTCACCGTGACCGATTTGCTGCTCTACTCAGCAGTGTGCGGGACGGGGCTGGACACGGTCCCCCTGCCGGGCGATACCACCCCCGAACAGTTGGCGGCAGTGCTGCTCGACCTGGCGGCCCTGGCCCAACGGTTGGACAAGCCGCTGACCGCACGGCTGATGCCTCTTCCCGGTAAAAAAGTAGGCGACCCCACCCACTTCGACTTTGCCTTTTTCTGCGACAGCCGTGTGATGGCGCTGCGCGCCGAGCCGCTGGCGGGCCTCCTGGCTGGCGACGAAACGTTCGCACTGGCGCGGCGCGGCAGCGGGGGAGTATAATGCCTTTTGCTGAATTCTAAAATCCAAAGGATACAACCTTTCATGTTGACGCCAATTATTTTTTCGATCGCCGCTGCCAGCCCGCTTTTCAGCGGCCATGCCTATCTCGATCCGGGGTCGGGCAGTATCATCTTGCAACTGGTGATCGCCGGTTTGCTGGGCGCGGGGGTATTGGTGGGCGCTTTCTGGCGAAAGATCAAAGCTCTCTTCCAGAAGAAACCGTCCGGCAACGATTCGACATCCGAAGACAATGACTCCTGAGCGCCTGCCAGCCTCGTTCCGCGATCCGAGTGGATTCCTGTTCGTCCATGCGGGGGTACTATATCGGCAGGTCAATCACGCCTACTGCGAAAACTACGATTTGCTGTTCTCCTCCGGGCTGTACGATAAGCTGGTCCAGAAAAGGCTGCTCATTCCTCACGAGGAGGCATCTATCGAGCCTGCCGAGCCGCCGCTGGCCTACAAAATTATCCGCCCCGAGCGGCTGGCGTTTGTCTCGTACCCCTACGAGTGGTGTTTCAGCCAGCTCAAGGACGCCGCCCTGACCACGCTGCGCATCCAGAAACTGGCCCTCGAAGCGGGTATGTCGCTCAAAGATGCCAGCGCTTACAACATCCAATTCCACCGCGGGCGGCCCGTGCTGGTGGACACGCTTTCGTTCGAGAAATACACCGAGGGTCAGCCATGGGTGGCGTACCGCCAGTTTTGCCAGCATTTCCTGGCTCCGCTGGCGCTGATGGCTTATACCGACGTGCGCCTCAATCAGCTTTTGCGGGTGTACATTGACGGCGTTCCGCTCGACCTGGCCAGCCGCCTGCTGCCGGGGAAGACGCGCTGGAAGCTGGGGCTTTCGATGCACATCCATTTGCACGCCTCAGCACAGCGCCGCTATTCCGACAAAACGGTTGACAAGGCGGCGGCTGCCCGCCAGATGAACCGCACGTCTTTCGTAGGACTGATCGAAAGTCTCGAGGGGACCGTGCGCCGGCTAAGCTGGAAGGGATCTGGCACCGAGTGGGGCGATTACTACCCCGAGAGTTCCAGCCACTACTCCGCAGAAGCCGCCGATCACAAGAAAGAGATCGTCAGCCGCTTCATCGAGCATATCCGGCCGCGCAGCGTGTGGGACTTGGGCGCTAACACCGGCGTGTTCAGCCGTCTCGCCAGCGAACGCGGCATCCCCACCGTGGCATGGGATATTGACCCGGCGGCGGTGGAGCAGGGGTATCAAATCAGCAAGAAAGCAAATCAGCAACAGAGCAAATCAGCAACAGAGCAAATCAGCAAATCAGCAAACTACCCAGTTGCCCAGTCACCCATCCTGCACCTCGTATTGGATCTGACCAATCCCAGCCCGGCGATTGGCTGGCGCAACCGGGAGCGGATGTCGCTGCTCGAGCGCGGCCCGGCGGATGCGGTGCTGGCGCTGGCGCTGATCCACCATTTGGCGATCTCGAATAATGTGCCGCTGCCCGCCCTGGCCGAATTCTTCCATGCCGCCGGGCGCTGGCTGGTGATCGAGTTCGTCCCCAAGGGCGATTCGCAGGTGCAAAAACTGCTGGCAACGCGCGAAGACATCTTCCAGAATTACACCGTCGAAGGCTTCGAAGCGGCCTTTGGGGAGTATTTCACTATCCACGAAACTGCGGCTGTGCCAGAAACTCCGCGGGTGATGTACCTGATGGAGCGGCGCTGAATAGCGAAGGAAAACAGCTCAAACCGGACGATAGTCCGCCGCCGGATTATCATCCGGCGTGAGCGATGAAGAAATTACTGCTCAAGGCGGACGACGCGGTTGCGCGCAACCGCCGTCCACCGCATAGTGAAAGATGACCTTTCTTAGGCGTCTCCCCCTCCACCCTTTCCTCTTCGCCGCCTATCCGGTGCTGGCGCTGCTGGCGCTCAACCTGGCGCAGATTCGCCTCTCGGCGGGTATCCGACCGCTGATTGTGGCGCTTGTCGGCGCGGGGATGGTGTGGCTGGCGCTGAGGGTGTTGCTGCGGGATTGGCGGCGGGCGGCGGCAGGGTGTTCGCTGCTGGCGATCCTGTTCTTCTCTTACGGGCACCTCTACAACTATCTCGAACGGCAGGCCCTCTTTGGGCTGATTTTGGGCCGCCACCGGCTGTTGATTCCCCTCTGGCTGGGGCTGGCAGCGCTTGGGTTGTGGTGGGCGGCCAAACGGCTGAAAGATTTATCCACCGCCACGCTGGCGCTGAACGTATTCGGCCTGGCAGCGCTGGCGTTCCCGCTGGCGCAGATTGCCGTCTTCGGGGCGCGGGCGGCCTCTACGGGTGCAAAACCCCCATCGGCCAACGCGGCCATCGAGGGCATCCATCTCCCCGAGGGCCAATCGCCCCCCGATGTTTATTACATCATCCTCGACGCCTACACGCGCGGCGACATTCTGCAATCCGAGTTCGATTTCGACAATTCGCCTTTCCTCGACGAACTGACCCGCATGGGGTTTTTCATCGGCGAGTGCAGCCAGTCCAATTACGCCCAGACCGAGCTGTCGCTGACCACGGCGCTGAATTTGGATTATCTCGAAGCCATCGGCGCGCCGGTTGTCCCCGGCAGCCAGGATCGCTCGGCGTTGTGGCCGCTTTTCCGGCGCAGCGCGGTGCGGCAGGCCTTCGAGCGGATGGGCTACCGCATCGTGGCTTTCGACAGCGGTTTCTTTCGCACGCAGCTCGACGACGCCGATGTGTATCTTTCGCGCCGGACGGGGCTGATTGGGGGTTCGACCGGGTTCGAGGTGCTGCTGGTGAAAACGTCGGCGGGGCTGATCTTCACGGATGCCGGCCTGGTACTGCCGATGGCGTTCACCGCCGATGTGGACGCGGCGGCCCGCAAGGCGCTGCGCGAGACGGTGCTTTACGAGTTCGATGAGTTGGCCGACATCCCGCAGGCGATTGGCGGCCCGAAGTTCGTCTTCGTCCACGTGATGGCCCCGCACGAGCCGTTCGTTTTCGGGCCGAACGGTGAAGCAGCGGCCTACCCCGAAGCGATGGATGACGAAACCTACCGGGTTGGCTACCGCGAGGAGATCGCGTATCTCAACCAGCGGGTGGCGCAAACACTGCGGGAGATCATCGCCAATTCGGACACGCCGCCCATCATCATCATCCAGGGCGATCACGGGGCAGGCGTGACTTCTGATCACGGGCGAATGTCTATCTTCAACGCGTACTACCTGCCGGGCGGCGGCGAGGCGGCAGTGTACCCGGCGATCAGCCCGGTTAACTCGTTCCGGGTGGTTTTCAATACCTACTTTGGGGGAAGTTTCGAGATGCTCGAGGATGTGAGCTATTACTCGGTTTACGATGATCCGTATAATTTCCGGGTGATTCCCCAGATCGAGTGTGATCGGTAATTTTCAACGCGAATGGCGCGAATTGGCGAATGGCGCGAATGTTTTAAAAATTCGCGCCATTCGCGTAATTCGCGTTGAAAAATCATACCTCTAGCCAGGGGTTTGCTCCCGGCGCAGGTAATAGGCTTCATACGATCCTGTGTAAACGTAGCCCAGTTTCTCAGCCAGCTTGCACGACTCGGGATTGGCGGCGTCCCAGTGGGGCTCCATGCGGTGTTCCAGGCAGTATTGCAGCAGGCGGCAGGCCAGCGCCGTCGCCACGCCTTGCCGGCGATACTCGTCGGCGACGAAAATGCTGACCTCGATGCCCCGGCTGCAAGCCAGTGAGCCGCAAGCCGCACCGACCATCGCGCCGTCTTTCATCATGCAGAAGCCAATGCTGCGCTCGAAGAAATCCTCCGCCGAGTCGAAATCGGTCAGAGGCACCATGCTGTCGGGGTCGCGGCGGATTCGTTCTGCCAGGGCGATGTCAATGCGCCGGATGGCGGTTTTGTCGGGGAAGCTTTGCCACAGGCTTTCCAGATGATCGAAAGACAATTGCGCCGGTGAAAAGCTGTACCGGTCGAATGGCAGCAGCCGCTCGCCGAAAGTTTCCTTAGCCAGGGCGACCCATTCGGGCGGGGAGGGCATGAAAAGGGTGTATGGCGGAAGGGATTGGATCATCTCACGCCCGCCGGGGCTTTGAGCCTCCCCGGCGAAGTACCAGAATGGCTCGATGGCGATCTTGAAAGCGGACGGGTGTTCGAGGTGATCCACGTAAGCCTTGCCCATCTGATTCTCGATGACGCAGTCGAAGGTCAGGTCAACGCGGGGGTTCAGCCGGAAGGCTTGCGCCAGCCGGATGCGGTTGGCTTTGGTGAGGGGATATTCGATGATCATGGGATTATCCTTATAAAATTACAGCTCAATATTTGCCTTGTTCGCGAAAATGTCATGAAGCGTGTCATTGCGAACGTTTTGTGCGAAGCAATCCCCACCTGCAAATGTCGAGATTGCTTTGGCAGAGAACGCCTCGCAATGACACCCGTTAGGTTGCGGCTTGAAGCTGCGCTATGCTTCGGTTCGCCAGTAGATTCCTTTATCACGCGCCATCAGGCCGTTGTCTACCATGTAGCGGCGCAGGGCGGCGGTGTCGTTGTGGTAGCGCCACAGGATGTCGTTGACCTGCTTTTCGGGGTAGCGCTCACCCGGTTGGAACTGCTTCGCCAGGTAGCGCAGGATGACCAGCAGTTTTTTCTGCTGGGTGGGGATGGATTTCAGTTTGCCGGTGGGCGAGAAGTAGTTGGCGAGGGTTTTGCGCTCGAATTCGTCGCCCTCGAAATCGTCGGGACGGGTGCGGGGGGTGTTCTGAGACAGCACGGCGCGCACCTTGGTCTCCATGGAGCCGGTGTTCAGCCGGTAGCCGGTATCTTCCTTGACCACCAAACCCATCTCTTCCAGGTGTTCCAGGTGACCGGCAGCCTCGCCGGGTTTCAAAGCGAGCCTTTCGGCGATGGCGGTCAATGGCAGGCTTTCATTCGCCAATAGCCCGACGATTTTCAGCCGTTCGGCGTCGCCGAGGGTTTTGAATAAGTCCAGCATTTCTGTGTTTTCGGGTTTCGTGTCCATGTTCTTCTCTCCAAGAGCTAGCCGCCAGAATCGGCGGCGCGAGAATTGGCGGAGTCTGATAATCTCCAATATATACCCGCTTCGCGCGCCATCAATTTGTGGCCGATCAGCTCGCGGCGCAGGGTGGCGGTGTCTTCGTGGAACTGGGCCAGGATTTCGTTGACCTGTTTTTCCGGGTAGCGCACATCCATCTCGAAGGCGGCGACGATGTGCCGCAGCACGGCTTCGAGCTTCTTGCGCTGCGCCGGGATGATTTTCAGCCGGCCGTCGGGAAGCAGCACATCGTGCAGTACTTTGCGGTCGTAGGCGTTGGTGTCCACGCCGGCGGCGATGGATGGGAGGGTTTCCTGGGCCAGCATGGTTTTCGCCATGCCTTCGAGGGCGCCGGGCTTGAGGGTGTAGACGTTGTAGTAGCTCTCGGCGCGGGCGCTGACCAGGTTAGCCAGGCTGAGCACCATCAAGTGATGGGAGACGGTCGAGGGGCGCAGGCCGAGCATGGCGGCCAGCTCTTCCACGCTCAGATCGCTCTGCGCCAGCAGGCCGATGATCTTCAACCGGTTGGCGTCGGCCAGGGCTTTGAAGAATTCCAGCAGTTGTTCGTCGGGGGTAAGGTCTGTCATTGTGCAATACCTATGAAATCAATTCGATTAGTATCGAATTGATTTTACCAAGATTTGGAGAGATGTCAAGGGAAAAATGGGGATTTATGGGATTTGGGGTGGATGCCATCCATCCCGCTTGCGTTTCACGCGGATTGGGTCTATCATATCCATAGTCAAAGACCATCAGGGTTTATGATGGTTAAGGTAGATGGATTAAAGTGGAGACCCACTGATTGGGCTACTGGAATATATGTTTGGGTGTGTAATGAAAAAAGTATGTCATTGTTTGTTTGCTTTACTCTCCATATTTACAGCAATTAGCGCTTGTTCGAACTCGCTTATAGAGGACGTATCTGTTCCCACATCTACTATCAAGATCAATCCTACTCTAAAGGTGATGTATACCCCATCAGCAACTTCTTGGCCAACCAACTTTTACATTGAAGAACCATTTCTTGATGATAAGCGGTGGAGTAAGTTTGTTTCTACTGATGCAAAGAGTCATGGTTTCTATGATATAGCAGTGGATTCACAGGACAAATTATGGTTTGCAGGCAATAATTTTGTTGTCAATTTTGATGGTAATTCATGGATCAAGAAAGATATTGAAAATATTGATCTAAAAAGTCGTATCGAAACAATTGCCATAACAAATGATAGTGTGGTGTGGATTGGATGGGTCGGCAATATTGCAAGCTTTAATGGGCAAGATTGGATAACATATACTGGAGTGATAAATGCCAATGAACATTTATGGGATATGGCAATAAACTCAAAGGGCGAATTACTGGTTGGCACCGATTACCGGGTACTCCATTATGCCAATCAAAAATGGTTTTCCTCAACATATGTTGATACAGGTTTATCTTCGGTAAGAACAATTACCAAAGATTCTGATGGGAAATTATGGTTTGCAGGGCAGAGTGGTGTCTCCATATTTGATGGGGTGGAATGGGTAAAGATTCAAGATTTTGGCGGAGAAAGTACCACGGTAATGTGTATTGCTGTATTGGATTCTAATAATATCTGGCTTGGCTTTGGAAATAGTATAAGCGGAGTAATGTACTTTGATGGCAAGAAGTGGAGTAAATATGGGGAAAACATAGGTTTGAATCGTATTATGGTGTTGTCGGTTTTCATTGACAACCAAAAAGCATTATGGGTGAGTGGTATAGGTGGAACGATCAGTTTTGATGGGCAAAATTGGTCCCAATACCCCATAACAGCTTGGGATATCGTACAAACCCACGATGGAGCCATGTGGTTTGCCTCAGAAGAAGGGATATTTAGGTTTGTTCCAAAACCAAATTCAGAGTAATTAGAAATGGACAACCATTGCATGAAGGCCGACCGCTGTTTACGCAGCTAGGTGGATTCTGACTGCAGTTGAGCGGTGCTCTGGTTTTTTGAAAGAGTCTTGCCAGAGTCGGCGGCAGGTGAGCGGAGCGTTATCGGTCTACCTTCAGGCACGACTTATCTGAAAAGGAACAATTCTACTGGCTGCCAACCAATAGGGATCCTATGTCCAAACCAATTGACAGATTATTTCTCGTTTTGATTTGCTTACTGCTTGGTGTGGCAACACCCGCCGTCCTGGTGCCCGTCATCTCGTTTTCGCCTGGCATTCAATCGAACCCCATTGCGATGGTTGCAACTGCAACGCCTGCCCAAGATGAAAACTCAGATGCTGGGGCATATCGAGATGAATACATAACGGTTACGCTCACTATCCCTACTCAAACCAAGCGGCTGGTATTTGAGAATGATGTTGCTGTCATCGAAATCTCCTACGACAAATATGTTCGCCGTATCACTTTTCATTCGCTGAAAATTCTGGCTAAATCGCGAATTTCCTGGTAATCTCAGG
>DYIZ01000112.1 GCA_020723385.1 Candidatus Aquidulcis sp. | reverse complement strand
CACCCGACTGCCCCTCTTCGAGGGGTGTTGAATGCTAACAAGTTTCGGAGAACGGGTAGACAAACCGGCAAGATGGGGTAAACTATAACTGAAACCCCATTCTGAAGGTGGTTATAATTAGCGCAACAACCCTTTCGGCTACTGGCAATTCATCCTTATTCCCGGATGCTTGAGTTATGATCCCCTCATCCCAATCTGAAAATCTTGGCAAAACTGCCCGGCAAATGGAGAGACTGGTCAATCTCTCCGTCACATTGAACTCCACCCTCGATCCAGACCGTTTGCTACGGTTTATCATCGAAACCGCCGCAGATCTTCTGGAGTGCGAGGCTGCTTCCATTTTGCTATACGACGAGAAACGCGGCGAATTATTCTTCACTTCCGCCGTAGGCACCGATCAGCAAAAGTTGGCCGAAATTCCCGTGCCCATCGAAGGCAGCATCGCTGGCACAATATTTACCCAAAACCGCCCGCTGGTGATCAACGATGTCGAAAAAGATCCTCGCCACTATACACAGGTTGGTGAACAAATCCAGTTTCGACCGCGCTCTCTCTTGGGCGTCCCCATGCGCATCCGTGAGAAAGTGACTGGCGTCCTGGAAGCCCTCAACAAACGTGACGGCGGCTTTGACGACGCCGATGTACAGATCCTTTCGGTTATCGCATCCCAGGCCGCGGTCGCCATCAACAACGCCCGGCTGGTTCAGGCGCTCCAGCGAGCGTATGACGAATTAAGTCGTCTAGACAAGTTAAAGAGTGACTTTCTGGCAATTGCATCCCACGAGCTGCGCACCCCACTCGGCGTGGTTCTCGGTTACGCTACATTTCTGCAAGAGGAAGCTCAAGGTGAGATATCTGAACACGCCAAGGTGGTGCTGGCGTCAGCATTACGGATGCGTAGCATCATTGAATCGATGACCAACTTGAATCTGCTCCAAATGATGACGGTGAAGCTCGATCTCAAGACGGCAGCAATACAGCAGATCCTGAAATCGGTCTGCGACGAGCTGATGCCTACAGCCAAAGCTAAATGCCAAATGCTAACCCTCGAAGCCCCAGATGAACAGTTGATGGTCAAAGCTGACATCGAAAAATTAGAGCAAGTTTTCAAAAATCTGCTCAACAACGCCATTCGCTTCACGCCCGAGGGGGGCGAGATTACGTTCAACGCATCTCTCATCCATGGAGAAGTTTGGGTAAAAATCAAAGACAACGGGATAGGCATTCCAAAGAACGAGCTGGAAAATATCTTCAAAGAGTTCTACCAGGTCGAAAGCCACATGACCCGGCGGCATGGCGGATTGGGGGTGGGATTGTCCATCGCCAAGGGGATCGTGGAACTGCTCGGTGGGCGGATTTGGGCCGAGAGCGAGGGCCAGGGAAAAGGCTCCACGTTTACCGTTGTGCTGCCAAAATATTCGGGCTGATCGTCGCACCCCCCTCGATTAATACAGATCGAAAAAGCGATGAAACGAGGGAAGGCCCTCGTTTCATCGCTTAATCAAGATGATTGGCAGCCGCCTGGGATTTATGCCCCGTTGACGCGCGACCACTCGTCGAGCACTTCTTCCAGCGTATCGAGATAAGCATCCAGGGCATCCACCCGCTCGCTGAAGGCCGGCCCCATCCAGCCGAGGTGGGAAGCGAATTCATCCCATTTCATCCTAGAAGGCGATCCTTCGGGCAGCAGACCCGCGGCTTGAGTCCAGGTAACCATCAGCGGCCAAAGCGCCGCCAGCGGCTGTTTACTGTCGAGAAGCTCATCAAAGGCGTGGCTGTAATAATTCAGGCGGACCGGGTGCAGCCGCGTGGGGACCTGGTCAGCCGGAAGCGATACGAAACCGGATCGCCAATCAGCCAGCCAAGGTTGTAAGCCAGCGGCATCAATATTCGGCGCGCCGAGTAAACCCATCAAGCCGGCAACCAGGCCGGGATGCCCGACCGCATGGGCGCGTTCCGGGAATTGGAGCAGAAACCGGCGCAAGGTAAGCGGCGGCCCGCTCAAACTGGCAATGGCGTTAGCGCCATGCTCTAACGCCCGCAAATAATTCGCGGCGGTTTCCGGCCCGGCGGGGAATGCATTCGCAGCCAACGATTGCCACAACTGGCGGGAATGTTCGGCCAGCGAGCGCGAACGCAAGATTGCATTGTCGGGGCGGTAGAATTGTCCCCGCACACTGGCCTGGATGAAATCCATAAAATGCTGAGGATCGTGCAAGATTTTTGCACTGTACAACACCGGCCCCAGCCAGGGATGCACGCGTAATTCTTTCGATTGGCGGTATAGCGTGCGCGGATGGTGGGCAATGTCCAGATGGACTTCATCGGTGAGGCGGACGATCTCTCGAGGCTCACTCCCCGCCTCGTTATGGACAAAGGTCAAATCAATGTCGGTAGCGCCCCCCAGCAATGGCTCATCTGAGAGCAGCGAGCCGTGCAAATAAACGGCCAGAATCCCACGATCTGAGCGGGTGCGCTCGGCCACAGTATCTTTGGCGATTTTCAACAACAGGTCACGCGTGATTCGCATGGTTACGCCCCCTCCCCAATACTTAGCGGTAGCTCTGGCTGGAATGGCGATAATCGCAGAGCCTGCCGGATTCGCTCTTCGACAGCCTTCAAATGATCGGGGTCACGAACGTAATCCAGTTCGTTTGTATCAATCACCAGCACCGGCGGCTGGGAGTGGTGGTCGGCAAAGAATGCATCATAAGCACGATTGAGCTGATCAATATACGTGCGTTCCATGCTGCGCTCGTAAGAGCGATCGCGTTGGGCAATGCGCTGCATCAGCACATCGGTATCAGCGCGCAGATAAACGATCAAGTCAGGAGGGGGAATTTTCTCGGCCAGCGCCTCGTGAACGCGGTAATACATCTCCAACTCATCACCTTGCAGATTGATGCGGGCAAAGAGGGCATCTTTCTCGAAAGTGTAATCGGCAATGAGCGATTCGCCCCGGGCCAGAATTTCTGGAGCAGAGCGGCGCTGCTGATGGTAACGGCTGAGCAGAAAGAAGATTTGGGTTTGGAAAGCGTAACGCGCCCGGTCGGAGTAGAAATCGGAGAGAAAGGGATTTTCTTCGAAAACTTCGAGCTGCAACGCGGCCTGAAAAGCAGGCTGTAACAGCCGGGCGAGTGTGGTTTTACCGACCCCGATGACACCTTCGATGGCGATGTACATAACTCTCCAATGGATTTTGCGAGATAGGATCACCGAAACCAGATGGATTAAGCATACCAGTGATTGGCAGACTCTGCAACCTCGTTGTGCGGCAACCGAAAACTATCTCCGAAAGTAACTTGACAACTCCCCAACTTCCGCTAAACTTTAAACATCCATTGTTCGTTCAACCTATTCAACACAGGAGGAAATATGCCATCTCTCAACCGAGTCCAACTCATCGGGAACCTGGGGAAAGACCCGGAAGCACGCTATACCCCAAGCGGGCAGAAAGTCTGCAACTTCAGTATGGCGGTCAACCGCCGGTGGAAGAGCAAGGACGGCTCGATGAAAGAAGCCACAGATTGGTTCAATATCGAAGCCTGGGGCAAACTGGCCGAGATCTGCCAACAATACCTCCACAAAGGCAGCCTGGTGTTCATCGAAGGACGTTTGCATACTGATCGCTACGAACACGAAGGCGAAACTCGCTTTTATACAAAGGTCATTGTCCAGCAGATGCAAATGCTCGACCGCAAGCCAGAGGAAGAACCGGCAGTTGAGGAAGCGGCTGAAGATTTCTAGCCCGCATCAGTAATCAAACAGGGTTGGCAGTCAAATGACTGCCAACCCTGTTTATTTTGTTGGGCAGATCGAGATAAACTTACCCGACAGGAATAGCTTCGAGCTTTTCGATCAGTTCACGCAGCACATCGAAGCCGCCCTGCCAGAAGCTGGCTTGATGAATGTCAATTCCCGCGTCGGCCAGGATTTTCTCGGGGGACGAGGAGCCGCCCGCGGCCAGGATTTTCAGGTAACGCGGCTTGAACGCCTCGCCTTCGATCTTGAATTGCTTATATAACGAGAAAACCAGCAATTGTCCAAAGGTATAAGCATAAACATAAAATGGGGTGCGGTAGATATGCGGGATCGAGACCCACTCCCAGCGGAATTCATCGTTCAATGCCACCGCATCACCAAACTGGGTGCGCAAATTGCTGAGATAGGCTTCGGCGATCTCGGCTACCGAAGCGCCCTTTTGAATCATATCGTGCGCCTGACGTTCGAACAAGGCAAAATAAGCCTGCCGCATGATCGTGGCGTAAGCATCGTCTACCTGTTTGAAGAGAATATCACGCCGGACGTTTTCATCTGCTTCATGCGCCAGCAGGTAATCAACGAACAGCATTTCTCCAAAAGTCGAGGCGGTTTCGGCCAAGGGCAGCGACGAATGGAATGTAAACATGGTATGCCCAGCGGCAAGCATGCTATGAACGGCATGTCCTAGCTCATGAGCCATCGTGGATGCGTCGTCGGGGTAGCCCTGATAATTCAGCTTCACCCATGGGGTCAGATCAGGGGTCACAGTCGAGCAAAAGGCGCCTACCTGCTTGCCCTTGCGAACTTCACTATCCAAGTGGTTTAGCATAAACACCCGCTGAGCCATATCGGCTACCTGGGGATCGAACTGCCTAAAGGCGTCCAAAACCATCTCGGCAGCCAGACCAAACTCGTAGGTTTTATCTGACTCAACGATCGGGGCATAGACATCGTAACGTTGCAGGCGTTCGATTTTCAACCAGCGAGCTTTGAGGAGGAAAAACCGTTGAAACAGGGTCGCGTTTTCCTGGCACACGTCGAGCAGCGTGTTGACCACATCATCTGGAACATCATTTCCCAGGTTACGAGCGGCTATCGGGCTGGAAAAGTGTCGTAAATCTACATTCTCGTTGTACCAGTTTTGTACAAGCGCCTGGTATATCTGCCCCAGGATATTGCCATCGTTCCCATAAACGCGGTAAAGTTCCTGGTAAGCCGCAGCTCGCAGTTTCGGGTCATGATGCCGGACGTATACCAATAACTCCCCACGCGTCAGCGTCTTTTCCTCGCCATCAACCGTGATTTTGAAAGTATAACGATTCGTTATCGTATCGTAGAGCGTAGTCAGCGCCTGAACCCCCGTCACATCCTTGATATTGATAATTTTCTCTTCAGATTCGGTTAGTGTGTGCGGCTTGAAATGGCGGATTTCTTCCAACCAATAACGATAGTCGCCGGCGGCAGCCATCAGCCGCTTGGCATTGGCATCATCCAGCGACTTCCACCACAGGCTGAAGAACAACAAGCGGTTCTGCAGGCCAGCCATTGTCTGAAAAATGCGAGCCTGGAAAGTCTGGATCGCTTGATTCTGAGTATCAGCTGCAAAAGACAAACCGGCAAAGGCCTGAATGCGGCTCGCCTGCTGAGTGATCTCGTCCAGTGCGTGGATAGTGTTGATGAAATCTGTCACCGTGATGTCAGATGTCAGGCCGGAACGCCGCGTTTCGAACGCGCCAACTTCAGTATCCAAATTGGCCAGGGCAGCCTCCATTTCGGGGCTGTCTTGAGCAGGGAACAGATCGGAAAGGCTCCAGGGGGATTGTACGAAAGTTTTGGTCATGGTCATCTCGCAGTGTGAAAGGTGTGGTGGGTGGGATGTTTATTATACTCGAAGCGCAGACATTACTTATCCAGCTGTCTGGGTGTAGACCGAGAACACTGGCGGTTTTTCCAGATGCTTTTTGACCGCGCACTGCTCTGCTGATCGCACCAAAGCGGGGAGATATTTCTCCGGGAAACTTGGGGGCGTCTGGATTTCCAGTTCGATCTTGCCGACCAGCCCGCTCAAGGGGTCACTGTGCATCCGTTGGACGATGCGAATCCCCTCGGTGGGGATTCCACGTTGCTGGCAAAAACCCAGCACATAAATCCCGGCGCAGGTCCCAATCGAAGCCAGGAACGTTGCAAACGGGGTGGGGGCCGAACTGACCGGGGGTTGGTCAGTCTGCACGATAAAGTCACCGAAATGGGCATCCACGCGGGCGCCGCCGGGAAAATCAATCATCATTTCCATAATCGAACCTCCGAAAAATTTGTTCTGCGATTTTGACCTTCCTTTAGACGCGCCGATCCCCAAAAGGTGGCAGGGGAAACCGGCGGCAGCGATTCCTGCGTAACCGCTGCCGCCGGATCGAGCTGGATGGGTGACAAGCGAAGGCAGTTGGCCACCCACCCGGCAGAAAAATCAGTCTCCAGGAACCGCTGCAGCGGAGACTTCGATTCTCTCGGCGATTTTCCATCGCATAAAAAACGCCCAATAAAGGAACACTGCAACAACATACAACAGGATCGTCCCGATGAATGGTGGCCCGAACCCGTAGAGCACCTGCAACCGGCCGCTGATCAACGGGCTGATTACCCAACCGAAATTCCAGGCCATGCTGGTCAGGCTGGCCACCGTCGCCCGCGCCGGCGGCTCGACGTGTTCCATCACGAACGTTTGGTAGACCGGCGTGCTCATATTCATCAGCGCCACGCGTACATAATAGGCCGCGGCACTCAACCAAAACCACGGAGCGAACCCCAACAAGATCAGGAAGGGGATAGACAATCCCTGCGTTACCACCACAAACCGGATTTTTCCCATCCGGTCAGCGAGCGGCGGGGCGATGAGCAGCCCCAGCCCCATCGCCAGGGACCCCCAGGCAAACAAGGCCCCAATCGAGGTGTCCGGCTGGTGATGCACCTGCCGGAAGAAAATATTCATAAACGGCATGATCAATCCGGCGCCGATCGAGATCAACAGCGTTGGGAAAATCAGCGTGGTCAGCGTCACCGGATGCTTTACCGCATAAGAAATCGGCGCAAACACCGACCGCTCGGAGCGCGCCAGGCTAGGCGACTTCAACAGCGCCAGCGGTAACACGCCGAGCGCCGCCGCAAGCGCAATAATCAGCAGCGCGCCGCCATAAGCTAGGCTGTCCGTCGCTGCGACATTCTGGCTGGCGCCCACCCATCCCGGCATATACCCGCCAATCCAGTTCCCAACCGAGCTGGCGACCATCTGCAAGCCTGAGCTGAAACTAAACAGGTAGGTGCGCTCCTGCTCGCCGCTGTTTTCCATCAAAAAAGGAGCCATCGTCACCGCTGCCAGACTTTGGGCAAGACCGAAGAACACGTTCATAGCGATCAACATCCCGGCTGAAGGCCATAACACCATCGCTGCAATTGCTAAAGCCATAACTGCGCCGGAAATAAGCAGCGATATTTTACGGCCCAACAAATCGGCCAGGTAGCCCATCGGCAGCGCCGCCAGCAGCGCCGTAAAACTGCTAATGGTCACCAGTGTGCCAAGCAGCACCTCGTCGAACCCCAGGCTGAGCACGTAAAAATTGAACAGCAGCCGGAACACCCCCATGGCCGCCCCAACAAGAACAACATTCAATAAATACAGTCGCGCATTAGGCCGAAATGCGATCACGTGAGCGGCGTAATCGCGCAGCGTCTTACCGAAAATCGCTGAAAACTTCCTCTTCATCAAACCTCTCTAATTAAAAACTGCTGAAGGGCATCGAAAGTCCCGGCAATCATCTCTGGGCGGGTAGCGTAACGTTTTTCGTTTTCGCTTTCGATTGTTACCTGAACCAACCCTGCCAGTCGCAGGGCGTTCAGGTGATGAGTTACAGTAGGGGCGCGCAATCGCAGCCGGCGGGAAAGCTGAGAGGGCGTGAGGGATTCACCGGCCAAATAACGTAAAATCTGCAACCGGGTGGGGTCCGACATAGCCTTGAGAGACTGCACCAACGAGCTGGGAATCACGCTCCCAGGGACAAGCGGCGTGTCCAATGGACGCCCGCCGAAAAGCATCAACTCGCAACCCGGGCTGATCTGCCCGAACACAATAAAAGGCGTGCTCCAATAAGATGGCGCCAGCACCACCTCCGTTTTTTCTGGCAGCGATGCAAACCGAACCCCCTGCGAGAGCGACTCAACCAATTCCGGCAGCGAGAGGCGCTCCGCAAGGTCTTGCGCCCTCGCCAGAGCCGATTGAAGCACGGGCCGGATGCGGCGCTCCTCCTCCGCGAAGAAAACCGTGTGATAAGTCTGCATCGCCTGCAAATACTTCTCGCCGAATTCATCCGGGCGCGCCCATTCATCTAAAACGGCAGGTAAAGCCTTGAGATGTGTATGCCAGCCCTTTTGTTGATAACGTGTGCGAACCTGTTCCAGGTCCGTCTCGCTCCACGCCCGCCTGGCAGACACATTCTGCAAGATTTCCATCACTTCGGGAGGCATATCCGGCGACAGAGCCAGCGCCGGGAGCCGCTCGGCAGGGGGCATCCGGCTCAATGTCCAAAAGACAGCCGCACTATCCTTTGGCTCTGGGAGGGCATACAACCACCGCAGCGGAGTCTGGATGATCTCCTGGGAAACAGCCAGAAACTTGCGCTCATCAGACGGCAAGCGAGAGCGCACCCCGGCTGCCCATGCCAGCCGTAGGCCAAATTTTTCAGGATTATGCAGCACATGCAAACTGACAAACAGATCATACCCTGTTCCCCAGTCCCAAATAATCCTGACCGGTGGAAGATTGTTTCTATCACTCATGAGTCACCACACACGATTTACTAGACATTGGTCTTGTATCAACTAATATCTTTGTTAGATTATAGTCTAATTGTTTCTTTCGTCAAGACAGGTTGTCAATTTCCTGCCCCCAAATATGGTGGTCTGTCCAGCAGGGGATAGGCGGCAGATAGCGCCTCATCTGTGGATAACTCGCGAAAAACTGTGGATAAACACCTGTAACTGGGGACAATCCAGCAATTTAGAGAATTCTTCCCCGATCAAGCACCCCCATATATGGGGGGTGGTATCAGGACTAACCCCCGCTCTTTTTAGCTCTGCGTGGGATGGGAATAGATTCTCGGGAAGTCTCGATCTATCCCCAACTTCCCTGTGGACAGATTGAGCGGGAATTTGCCCTTGATATGGGGATCACCCCGCCATCTATCCCATATCTACGGTCAAACCTCACCCACTTGTCTTTTATCCACACTTTCCACACCCCCTACTACGACGACTATTAAGAATCACCTATAAGCACAACAACTTTTAGGTTCCCCCGCTTTCGGCAGGAATTGTCCCAAATCAGGGGATTCCTCCCGTTGGAAACGGGAGAGCCAACTTTTATCAAAACTGTCAGGTGGCTGGGTTAGATGACCTTTGAGCTATGCCTGGAGAGAGACCTGTAGAGTATAATAATTTTGAATGTCTTGATGCTAACACCACAGTGGATAAATTCCCTGCGCCAACGCTGCTGAAAAGTTAGTAACCATTGTGGGTTGTGAGGGAGGACAGCTTGAGTAACGAAACTATCCTAGTTGTAGATGACAACCGTCAGATTGCGAACCTGATGGCGGGCAAATTATTGCCTTCGATGGGATACCAAACCCTGGTAGCTTACGATGGGCAATCGGGTTTGGAGTTTATTCACAAACACCAGGCATATATTGACCTGGTGTTGTTGGATTTACAATTACCAGATATGAGCGGGCTTGATCTGTTGAGGATTCTGTCCAATGAGGGCCGCAGTGTTCCGACGATTTTGATGACAGCCCATGGCTCCGAGCAGGTCGCCGTAGACGCCTTCCGCCTGGGAGTCGAGGATTACCTTATCAAACCAGTAGAGCCAGATGGGTTGGCAGACGCTATAACTCTTGCCCTGACCGAGACGCGCCTGCGTCGTGAAAAAGCCCGCCTGACAGCCCAATTGAAAGATCAGGTATCATGGTTATCCGCTTTGACCTTCGTAGGCCGCAGCGTTACTTCAACACTGGACTTGGACGATGTGCTGCGCCGTATTGTGGATGCCGGGGTATACCTGACCAATGCCGAGGAAGGCTTTCTGGCCTTACTGGAAGAGCAAACCGGGCAGCTTTATCTACGCGCCGTAAAAAACCTGGATGCAAGCAAAGCCAGCACTCTGCGTATTCCGGTGCAGGATTCAATTACTGGGCAGGCGCTGCACATGGGTAAACCGCTGCGATTGACAAAGACCGCTGATGGGCCTCCGCTCAAAGTGACCACCGGTTATCTGGTCTACAGTCTGATGCACGTGCCGATCCTCTTGCGAGGCAAGGCCCTGGGGGTACTCTCAGTAGATAATCGCACGACACAGCAGGCTTTCAAAGAAATTGACGATTCTGTGCTGCAATCATTGGCTGATTACGCCGCGGCAGCGTTGGAAAATGCCAGCCTGTACCGGCAAGCGCAATTAGAGATTGCCGAACGCAAACGGGTGGAGATTGCGCTGCGGGAGAGCGAGGAACGCTACGCCCTGGCCGTACGCGCCGCCAACGATGGTCTGTGGGATTGGAGCCTGAAAGCCGGCAAAATTTACTTCTCTCCACGGTGGAAGGAGATGCTCGGCTATACCAATGGCGAAATTGGAGACGACCCACAGGAATGGTTTGGCCGCATCCATGTCGAAGATGTGCAGAAGACCCGCCTCGACCTTTCTGCGCATCTCAAAGGGTTGTCTTCGCATTTCGAGACTGAGCATCGCATGCAGCATAAAGATGGGTCTCATCGTTGGATGCTCAGCCGCGGGATCGCTGTTCGGGATGAAGCCGGGCATCCTACCCGCATCGCAGGCTCACAGACGGACATTACCGAACGTAAACGCGCCGAGCAGAAATTATATTTCGACGCCTTTCACGATTCTCTCACCGGGCTTCCGAACCGCGCCCTGTTGATGGATCGCTTACGGCACGCGATGGAACGCTCCCGGAGACGCGACTCCTATAAGTTCGCGGTTCTCTTTCTCGATCTGGATCGTTTCAAGGATTTCAATGACAGCCAGGGACACACCTCGGGCGATAAATTACTCATCACCATCGGCCACATGCTGGGCCAGCATCTGCGCCCGACGGATACCGTGGCCCGCATCGGCGGCGACGAGTTTGTCATCCTGATGGACGATATCAACGATGCCGGCGACGCAACCCGCCTGGCAGATCGCATCCAAAAAGAACTGAAGACCTCCGTCCATCCATCCGGGCACACAGTTTTCATATCCGGGAGCATCGGGATTGTGCTGAACGACCCAGTATACCTCCGCCCGGAGGATATATTGCGTGATGCTGATATTGCTATGTATCGGGCGAAAGCGTCAGGTAAATCGCGTTTCGAGATATTCGACCCCGGAATGCGCGAGCGTATCATGGAACGCCTGACTTTGGAAAAGGAACTGGGGCTGGCCATCGAACAGCAGGAACTGCGAGTTTTCTACCAGCCAATCGTTTCCCTGGATACCGGGCAGATGATTGGCCTGGAAGCTCTGGCCCGCTGGCAGCATACCGAGCGGGGGCTGCTCCCCCCGGCGAATTTCATTCCTCTCGCCGAAGATACCGGGCAGGTGGTCTCGATTGACCGCTGGGTGCTGCGGGAAGCCTGCCGCCAGACCCGTCAATGGCAGTTGCAAACGCCGATCGAGCCGCCGCTGAAAATCAGCGTCAATATTTCAGGCAAACAACTGGCACAGGGTGATGTGGTGGATTTCGTGGCTGGCGTATTACAGGAAACTGGCCTGGACGCCCAATTTTTGAATATCGAGATCACCGAGAGCGCCCTGATGGCCGACTTTGACCTGACTGCCGATATTTTCCAGAAACTGCGGGCGCTGGGCGTACAAATTCAGATTGACGATTTCGGTATTGGATATTCTTCGTTGAGTTATCTGTCGCGTTTCCCGCTCAACGCCCTGAAGGTTGATCAGACGTTTATCGGCATGATGATGCATGACAGCAATTACCTGAAAATCGTCCAGGCCATCGTTGTGATGACGCACGGCTTGGGGATGGGCGTGATTGCTGAAGGGGTGGAGACCGAGAGCCAGGTGGCGCAGCTCAGAGAATTAGGGTGTGAATTTATCCAGGGGTACATCATCGCCCAGGCGATGGATGGCGAGGCGGTGCAGTTGCTGTTGGAAAAGGTGCGCGCCGGCGAGCCGGTCTTCACATCGTTGTAATGAGGTCAGTTTCCCGAAGAATAGGCGTGTGAACGCAAAGACTCCCGGAGTTTCCAAAATCCCGGGAGTCTTTCTCTATAGTTTCGCACGACACTTACGGGATTGCCAGCAGTTCCAACACGTAGCGGGCGATCATTTCCTCCAACCGCTTGTCATTTTCTTCCGGGATCATGGCGGGGGGATTCTCGAAATCGTAGGTCTGATTCGGCTCGTAATCGTTCAATCGCACCCAGGGCACGCCGCCCTGGATTGCCGCGTTGATCATCGTGATGGCGTGGTCATTATTGGGCTGAACGTGATCTACCTCGGACTGGATGCGCTGGTAGGGCACGGTCAGCTTTCCGATGAAGCTGGCTGCTTCTCGCTCGGCCCAAAAAGCCTCGTCGGTGCAAGGCTGCCATTCGATGTTGTTGGTGCGGCCTGTGCAGCCGGTCGTAGTGGCATTCCGGTCGGATGGACCTTCCCAATCAATCAAGAAGCGGATGGGCAGATCGGGATAGCGCGCCAGCGTTCCGGATGCCATCGTGATCCCGTAGGAATACGATACCAGGCCGATGCGGGCCGCGTCGATCCTCGGCAGCGCCGCGGCGGCCCGGATGACGGCGGCCAGCCCGTCTTGCTGGATGAAACCGTTGTAATCTTCGACCCCCTCGCTCTGGCCGCGCCCGTCAGCATCGAAGATGACTACGGTGAAACCGCTGTCGGCCAGGCGTTGGGCTTTCTGCGCTTCGGATGCGCCGATGCCGCCCGGAACGAGCACCAACGTGGGGAGCGCATCTCCCTGCCGGTTCGAGGGGCCGAGCACCTGCACGAACAGCCGCGCCCCACTGGTGGGATTGGTCACCCAATAGACGCCGGTCTCCGCTCCCGGAGTGACCAGCGGGGACAGGCTTTCGGGCGTTCCGGTCGCTCCACCGCAGTCCTGCGGGCAGGTGGCGGCGGTTTCGGGGCCGTCGCACACCCCGTCGCCGCACCGTTTTTCGGATGCCCCGGCCGGCGGCGCGGCGAACAGGAATTTGGCCGGCCCGCCGGTCCCGTCCATCTGCAAGATCACTTCTTCTGGCCCGATGAGGGTGTAGGCGCTGTCTTTCATCGGAACGCAGCGCACGGTGATCGGGTACGTGGAGCCAGACGGCCACCAGATCATGGCGTAGCCGCTGGAATCGGTGAGCGCACCGCTGCCGATGCCGTCGGCGTCTGTGGCAGTGCAGTAGATGCCTTCGAGCGGCGGATCGGTTTCATCGAGGATGGCATCGGCGTTGGCGTCGAGATAGGCGTAGCCGGAGTAGAACGAGTCGGCCATGACGACGGGCGTGGCGGGTGTTGAGATGTCAACAGGCGCGGTCGGCGTCCAACTGCCGGCGGGCAGAGGTGAATTGCACGCCAGGGGGAGGATGAGCAGGATGAGAAGGGGGAGGAGTTTTTTCATGGGATATTCCGTTGGTGGGATGCGAGGGGCGAGGGCCGAGACTCTCCCCCCATTTCCGCCCTTTGGAAATGGGGGGATGCGGAGGGGGGTGGGATCGTAGATGATTTCAGTATAGCCGAGCAATGTGACGAAGTTGTGACAGGGATGTAAAATGTCGGCAACGGATGGGTAACGGATAAACGGATTGACACGGATGGGGTGCTGACTGCTTCCCTCACGGCAGTCCCCAGATACGGATGGTCCCGTCGCAACTGGCAGATGCCAGGTAGCGACCGTCGGGGGAGAAGGCGAGGGCGTTCACATCGCAGGTATGATCCATGAACGTGCGCAGCAACTCGCCAGTGTTGGCGTTCCATATTCGAATCGCATTGTCGTACCCGGCAGATGCCAGTAAGTAATCATAAGGACTGAAAGCAAGGTCAATAACGCCGACGCAACCGCCACTCCCGCATTGGGGATCATGTCCATCCAACTCGTAAATAACCGTTTGCTTGACAACATCCCAGATAAAAATAACGCCCCGGTCAATGCCTGCTGCATAGTAGCGATGGTCGAAACTCGTGTCGAATATTTCGGTCTCGGCCATCATTATCCCCCACGGATTAGAAAGAGTTATCCAATCATAGATATTATTGATTTGTTCGGTGAAAGGCCCGTCTTCCCAGGGGATATCTAAACCAGGATTTATATTCAATGCGTAGAATTCAATGCCGATGTCAACGTAAAGTTTCTGCCCATCGGGGCTGAAGTTCATGATATGGACTTCCCTCTGGCTTTCACCGAACTGTAATAAATCGCCGGTGGTTAAATCCCATAATTTGATGGCAGCATAACGGCTGGTAGCTAATTTTTGTCCATCTGAGCTGAAAGCAAGGCTGGTTGACGGTTCGTCTATCGAAAATAGCACTTCTTTCTGTGGGATACTCCAAAAACGAGTCTGGCGGCCCTGGCTGACAGCGAGGGTGTAGCTAGGTGATGATCCACTCTGGTAAATTGGGCTGAATGCCAAATCTGTGGCGCTGACTGAGCTTGAGAACTCTTTTTGTCTCAAGACTTCGCCCGTGCTCACATCCCAAAGCCGTAAAGTATTGTCGCTGCCGATCGAAGCAAGGAGCTTCCCATCCGGGCTGAAGGCATTGCCATCAATACACATGTTATAGTGCCCCAGGATGTACAACGGTTGGCTGGTTTTGAGATCCCATAACTGAATGCCATAAATATTGCCGTTGTCATCGCTTATGCCCAAGACAGCCAGTACTGAGTTATCCGGGCTTAATAACAAACCGAAACCGACTTGCGATTGGATAACCTGGATAATTTGCCCATCATTTGCACTGAAGATACTGATCTCATCGCGACCTGTTTTGGCGATGAGCGTTTCATTGTCCATCCAAATTGCGTTCTCACCAACGTTAAAGTGTCGAATTGTCTCGCCTGAAGAAGTGGCTATCAATTCAGTTCGGGAACTGCCATTTGACAAAGCCATCGTTTGTCCATCGGGGCTAAGCGAAAGAAAAGCTCCCCATCCACCGTCGCTCCATTCTCGGGTGTATAGGGTTTGGCCGGATCGTGCATCCCAGGTCCGAAGGGCAAAAGGTGAGTCGTCTGAACCTGGAAAAGTGGAGCCTATGGCAATGATGATGCTTCCGTTGGGGCTGAACATCAGGTTGCTGACGCCGGCATCGAAAGACCCGTCCAGTGTCCGTATGATTTTTCCTGTGCGAGCATCCCACAGGTGAACGATTGTGTCAGCAGCGGCAATTGTTGTTCCATCCGGGCTAAAGGTGACTCGACCGGTATACCCGCCAGTGGTAGAAAACCAGATTTTTTCCAGCGTGCTCGAATCGAACAGGTACAGGCCAAGCGAAGTCCCTACCGCCAGGAGACTCCCGTCTGGCGACCAGGCAACATGGTTGGCGACGCCATCCTTGCCGACGCCGCTGTCTATCATCATCAATTGCGTTACCTGCCTGGCATTCGCCACCGTAATGGCCAACGGACCTTGCACCGGCGTGGGCAGCGGGGTGATGGGCGGAAACGGCGTGTTAGTTATGGTGGGTGTAAGCGTGATAGTTCGCGTTGGCCGCTGTGTGGCCGTTGGGGGAAGTGTTGCTGTGGCCGACGGTTTGAATGTCGGCGTCAATGTGATGGTCGCAGTATCGGTGTTTGTCGGACGAGCGGTGTTCGTCGGTATGCACATGGCAGCGGCCGTTGCACTGGCGACTAAACCAGGCCGCTCTTCGGAAATCTTCACTGCGCTGCACCCTGCCAGCAGCAACATGCCAACAGCTAAAAGCAGAACCCCGATTTTCATCTTTGCCTCATAAGCTGAAGCGATTCGATATCGTCGGTGGGTGGTCAAACGAATTGGAATAGATGTGATTTAATTGTCCTCTCACGGCAATCCCCAGATACGGATGGTCCCGTCGCCGCTGCCGGAGGCCAGGTAACGGCCATCGGGGGAGAAGGCGAGGGTGTTCACATTATTCAAGGTCGATTCGGTTTTGGAATTTAAATCAAGCATGGTGAGTAGTTGACCATTTGCAGGGGTCCATAAGAGAATGACACCATCTCCGCCACCCGAGGCCAAGATATCACTGGCGGGGTTGAATACGATGCTTTCAATGCCATGAGGCCCTTCTGCCCAGATTACTTTATTACCTTCTAAAACCTGTAGAAGCTCCCATGAGGTAGTATCCCAAAGGAATATGATGGTTTTTACTTCCCAGGACGAGAAGGCTATGCCCCCAGAAGCGAGGAACTTTCCATCCAGGCTAAAAACTAGAGTAGAAAACTCGAAGTCTTTCGGGATTTCAAGGGAGTGCAATAGTTCACCCGAATTGGTATTCCACAAGATGATTTTATTATTTCCTGCTACAGCCAGTAGCTTGCCATCGAGATTAAAGGCAATTCGATATGCATAAACAGGGCTTTCGATTAACGTGGGTGGTTCATCTTTGCCAGTATGCCATAATAGAATATTTTGTTCTTCGGTACGCGCTGCGATGAGCTTGCTATCGGGGCTAATTGCGATGGAAGTGATGTAACCATCCGTTTTGATTTCCGAAAGTTGTTGCCCAGAGGGTATGTCCCATGAGCGCACTGTTTTATCCCAGCTACCCGAAATCAAGGTTTTGCCATCGGAACTGAAAACAATACTCGAAACACGCCCCGTATGTCCCTCGATCGTCTTGATCGCCCGCCCATTGGTAAAATCCCATAAATGAATGAACCCATTTGTTTCTCCTGCTGCTAACATCTGTCCATCATGGCTGAAGGCAATACTGGCTGCCCAACTAATATGGTCCTGGTTTTCGCGTAAAAGTTGACCTGTTTCAATGCTCCATAACTGTAGAATATTCTTGTCAACTGTGACAACCGTTTCTCCATTGGGGCTGAGTGCGTAAGGGTCGAATGGGTAACGATTTTTATTTTGTGGCAGTTCTACACTGTGAATTAGTTGACCAGTAATGATATTCCAAACCTGAAAGGATACATTGTCCTCGCAGCAATGACTCCTTGTTATTATCGTATTGCTGTCGCGTGTGAACACCATACCACATAGTTCGCCCAGGTTGTTCTGGATTTGATGCGCCTCTAAATCTAAAACCTGACCATCGTTAGACACGATGATTGTGCCATTGAGACTGAAACTGAGTTCAGTCACTACGCCTTCGTATTCGAAAGCATTGATGGTATCTCCGGTAGTTGCGCTCATTAATTCAATTCCATAATCCCCGCCAATTGCAATTGTGTCTCCATCAGGACTGAACTCAATAGCATAAACATAAAAGGTGTTGTTGCCCGGAAAAGAGTGTAGCAGTTGTCCGGTTTTCGTATCCCATACATTGACAACGTGAACCTTTCCACCGGCAGCTAACAACTGTCCATCTGGGCTGAACGCGATCTCAAAGGCATTCCCTTTGGAACTCTTCTCGAAAGTATGCAGGAGAAGACCTGTATTTGCATCCCATAACTTTATGTAGTCATCTGCATAACCAATCGCCAGTTTGGTTCCATCCGGGCTGAAGATGATACTGGATATGGCCTTACCAACATCAAAAGAGATCGTTGGAAGTAAAGTAGCGGAATCGTAAAGATATAAAATGCCGCAGTAAGTCGTTACGGCAAGCAAATCCCCTTTTGGTGACCAGGCTACTCTTTCAATGACACATTTTCCTACCCGCTGGAGTTGAATTAGCTGTGAGGCGTTATCAAGTGTAATCGGCGATGAGCTTATTTGGCGAGGAAGAAAAGACTTCTCGCACCCTCCGAGCAGCAGCACACCCACCAATATCAGTAAAACCCTCGTCTTCATCTCAGCCTCCCACTTTCCTCGGTCAACCGTCGTCGGTCTACCGTCTCCCTATTCCCCTCTCATCACCAAAATCAAAAACGGTATCAAGGCGGCCAGCATACACACGAACATCAGCCCAAACGCGGCCAGCGTGACGAATACCACTTTCCGGCTGAACGCCCCGCGCTCGGTACGCACCACTCGCTCCAGGTTGGATGATTGCAGCAGCTCGGCGGGCGCGGGCAGACCCTCGGCGGCGCGCACCACGGTGAGCATATCTTTCAGCCAATCGCGCACCGCATCGGGCGTCACCCGCCCGGTTTGCGTGCGGTACAGTTTCAATTGCAGGGCCTCCGGCTGCACCAGCAGATTCGTCAGCTCGAATGGGCCGGGAGCCTGCGTCAGGCGCAGGATGGACTCGCGGGCGTTGGGATCAGCCAGCAGCTCACGCGCCCAGCGCTCGTCGTGCGGGTAGATGCTCAGAAAGGTGTACGCCGGGTCGCCGGTATCGAGCGGCGGGCGGTTGGCGACGGACGACGCCATCGAGCCGAGAGCATTCTTGGTGGCGATGCCCATGCGGGTGCGCAGCGGAGATGCGATGTAAATGTCCAATGTGGGGCCGCGATAAAAGTAAACGTCCACTTGCCGCCCCAGGTATGTGCCGTGATACTGCCGCCCGTTGGTGAGATACCCGCTCCCCGTGAGGCCCAGCGGCGTGAAGGCCGCATCGAACTGCCGAGCCCGCCGCGAGATCACCAGCACGCCAATCCCCACCACGGCAGCCATGACGAACAGGAAAAACACCACGAACAGCCCGATGAACAGGAAGAACCGCTCGTCTTCGTATTCAGGAGGCAGGGGGATGACGAACGATGCGACGGCAATGGCAGCCACGCCGCACAGCACAACGATTGACGCGACCGTTGAAATAATCGCCTGCCCGCCGCAGCTTGCCAGCCAGGCTTTGAGGGTTTTGTCCATCATTTTCCTCCTGTAGAGATGTTCCGCCGGAACGTCTCTACCATACAAACGTTCCGCCGGAACGTCTCCACCCCGCCGGGGCAGACGCCCCAACGGGGCGTCTCTACGGCGGATGTTTGCGCATTATTCGAACGGGGTCGTCAGCGCGCCGGATGCCACGATCACCCACACCACCGTCGCTCCCTGGCGGCGGCCGGCGGTCGTCCCGGCGGTGATGACTACCCCGCTCAGGTTCACCGTCCCATTGCGGATGGAGTAATCGTCGGCTTTGGTGTAGGTGAATGTGAAACCTTGTTCCGAAGGTGTGCCGGTGATGAATTCCAATCCCGCCAGCCCTGGATAGGTGGCTTTGATCAACGCCAGCGCCGAGTCGCTATCGGCGGGGGCTGCCTGGCTCACCCGGATGGAGAATATCCCCAGCGAGCCGTTCTGCAAATCGGCGGTCATATCCCCGCTGGTCGAGCCGTTTCCCAGGCTGACCGAGGCCATCCCATCAGCCCATACGCCCACGTAGCTCACTCCCGAGAGACTCACTGCAAGGGCTGTGCCATCCTCGTAGGTTACCGGGATCTCGATATCTTTCACCATCCCGCCGCCGGTCGCCACCGTGATGTCCAGGCCGAGCACATCGCGGGCGTAGGTTTGGATAGTCTCTTGCGCCTCGGATTTGTTCTGCGGCGTCCATTGGGGTGTGAGGGTTTGGAGCAGGCCGGGATCGCCGCCAGCGGGCAGGGTGGGAATGACCTGCCCCGCTTCCAGTGTGGCTGGTTTGCCAAATCCGCCTTGAGCGACAGTCGCTGCGGGCTGCGGAACGGTCGTCGCGCCTCCGCATGCCAGGGTTACAATGATGAGTGCAAGTAGGGGGATGAGATAAATCTTGCGGGACATGAGGTTCCTCCAGTATAGGAATTTTTACCACAAAGGTCACGAAGGGTTTATCTTTGCCTTTGTGTTCCCTCGTGTACTTCGTGGTGAAATCTTTTGATCCTGACTTTCCGGCGATAGAATCTACGGCAAAAAATATTCCACCAGCAAATCGCTGATGTCTGCCGAAGAGTGTTCCTTTAGTATAGCAAAGAAATCGGCGGCGGTAACCTGGCGGCCGGCATAGGTTTCAGCGTAATCTTGCAGGAAGGCAAAGAAGGCCGCGTCGCCCAGGCGGGCGCGCAGCGCTTCGATGAAATAGGCGCCGCGGAAGTAAACGGCATTGGTGTAAGGCTGGAAACCGCCCCCCTCATAGATTGGGATATCCATTTTGGCTTGCGGGTTGTAGTAATACATGCGATACGGCCACCACCAGGCGAGCAGGTCGGGGTAGTAAGCTTCGTAGTAGAGCCGCTCGCTGTAGGTACAGAGGGCTTCATCCAGCCACGGCTCCATCGCCTGATCGTTGGCAACGGTCTCGAACCACCACTGATGGGCAGTTTCGTGCGATGCGACGAAAGTCAGATAGTTTTTGGGGCTGTCCTGGCTTGAATTATAGAAATCACGAGGCATAAAGTAGAAAGCGGAGTATTCCATGCCGTCGTTGAAGTCGCCCATGACCGCACTGAGCGTGCGATGTGGATAAGGCCCGTAACGTTGGGTAAACAGTTCGATAGATTGGGCGCTGGTCATCAGCACATCCTGCCCGCCCTTTTTGTAGGCATCGAAAGTCGGGAAGAAGTAACTGTAGATTATCACATCCCCCGCTTGAATACTAGCAACCTCGAATTCCGGGCTGACCGAGAATACGAAAGCGCGACCGGCAGTCAGCGTGTAGCGGGTCCGTTCGCCATCTGGTTCGGCCCACCCGCTGCTGGCTACGACAAGTCCCTGGGCAGGATTAATCGTTTTGAGGTAGACCGTGTAATCGGCAGCCTCGTAGACCAGGTGCTCGCCGTAGTACCAGGGATCGTGCAGAACCCAGCCCTGGCCGGGCAAGTACGGCGCAACAAAAGGATACCAGTTGGTCAGGTTGACTTGCCGGTCGGTATAGCCAAAGATGCGCGGCCGCTCCATGTCCGGGTCGGACTGGGCGGCGAAGGGCAGGGCCAGGGAGTATTGCATCGTGAGCGTGGTCACGGCTGAGGGGGCGAGCTGCGCTGGCAGGGCGAACTCCAGGCGTTGGCCGGCCAGGGTGTAGTTGGTAATTGGTATTCCGTCCGCGTTCAAGGCGGCCAGCGTGAAGCAATTCGGCCATAGATTGGCTTCGACCACCAGCAGCAGCGTGTCGAGCGTATGGGTGGTGGCGTTTGTGTAAGAGATCGCTTCGCTGACGGCCAAAGTATGAGCGTTGTAATCGAGCGTTACGTCGAGGGTGTAGAGGGTGTCGTGGATGACAGACGGGGTTGGGGTAGGCAGGGGATCAGGGGGCAGTGGAGTAGGGGATGAGGGGACAGGGGATATGGGGATAGGGGGTATGGGAGTAGGGGCGTCGGCGGTGGGCGGTTGGCGGTCGGCGGTCGGGTTGGCGGTTGGCGTGTGTTCGCCGGTTGGCGCAACACACGCGGCGAGGATGGGAATGAAAAGGATGGCAAGGAGGATGCGCGGGTTCATGGGAATATTGTACCGCACCCGCACCCTATCCCCTAATTTCCCTTCTCCCCTGAGACATATTTCCTACCCCCTCCCCTGCCTTTCTGCGATAATCGGGGTAGATAGCGGTCAGCAGTCAGCGGTCAACGATCTTCGGTCCACCGTCGAATAGCTCAAAGAGAGGCCACGATGAACACCTCCAACTCACTCACCGTCCACTTCTGGGGCGTGCGCGGCTCGTACCCGGTGCCGGGGGCTGGCGCCGTCAATTACGGCGGCAACACGGCTTGCGTCGAAGTGCAGGCAGGCGGGCGGACGATCATCTTCGACGCCGGGACGGGCATCATCGGGCTGGGCCGCGAGCTGGCAGACCGCGCCCGGCAGTCGAACACCCCGCTCGAAGCGACGCTCCTCTTCAGCCACCTCCATCACGATCACACCCAGGGATTTCCATTCTTCACCCCGGCGTACATCCCCTCGGCGCGGCTGCATCTCTTCGGCCCCGGCCCGTCCGCTACATCGCTGCAAGACGCCCTGGATCGCAACCAGACTCCCCCGGTGTTCCCCGTCCGGTTGAGCGAGATGAGCGCCTCGTTGGAAATCACATCCCTCAAAGATGGCGACGTGGTTTTGATCGGCGAGCAGGGTGCGGCAGTGCAGAGGTTGTATAATACGCCAGTGACCGATGATGCTGTGGTGATCCGCTCGCTGCGCTCGTATGCCCACCCCGGCGGGGTATTGGCGTACCGGTTAGGGTGGCGCGGCGTCTCGATGGTGTACGCCACCGACACCGAAGGCTACGTGGGCGGCGACCGGCGGCTGGCGGCTTTTGCCCGCGGGGCCGACCTGCTCATTCACGACGCCCAATACGCCGACGAGCACTACCGCGGTCAACTGCCGGGCTTTCCGGTCACGCAGGGTTACGGGCACTCGACTCCCTCGATAGCCTGTGAGCTGGCTGCCGCCGCCGGGGTCAAGCAGCTCGTGCTTTTTCATCACGATCCGAACTACGACGATCTGCTGGTCGCCAGCCTGGAAGCACAGGCGCAGGGGATGTTCCCGAACGTAGCGGCTGCGTACGAAGGTATGGAACTGTCAGTAATCAGTAATCAGTTATCAGTTATCAGTCTCCAGTCGCTGATATCCACTCACTGATTACTGAAGGAGGAGGGTAACATGGTTATCAACTCATACATCACGCAAACCCACATCGCTCCGATGCTGCTGTCGAAGCTGGCTTTATGCCAGGGGTTGAACCTTGAGCAGCTTTTCTGGTTGAGCGAGCGCCTGCGTTACAAGACTTTTCCCGAAGGGGCGAGTTTCATCACCGCCGAGCAGCCGGGCGAGGTGGTTTACATCATCTTGCGGGGCACGGTGAAAATTCACGTCGAGCAGGTGGATGGGACCGATGTGGTGCTGGCGATCTTGGGGGCGGGGGACACGGTGGGCGAGATGAGCCTGGTGGACAGCGCCGGGAGGTCGGCGAGCGTGCTCACGCTGGAAGAGTCGGTGCTGCTGTGGATGGACCGGCGCACCTTCCAGGAAGCGATGCAGACTATCCCGATGCTGGCGCTCAACCTGGTGAAGATTCTCTCGGGCCGGGTGCGGCTGGCGAACGAGCTGGTGCAGGCCCTGGCGACGCTGGATGTTTACGGGCGGGTGGCGCGCCAGATCCTGGCCTTCGCCGACAAATACGGGCAGACCAGCCCGGAGGGGGCCGCCATCATCCCCATCCGCCTGACCCAGGGCGACATCGCTGACCTAGTAGGCGCCTCCCGCAAGCGGGTGAACCAGGTGATGGTGGCCTTCAAGCAGCACGGCTACATTGCCGTGGATCAGAACTGCCGAATCACCGTGCAGAATAAGGAAGCCCTGGCGAAGTTGTGCCGGTAACAAGAAAAGACCTCACAGGTTTTCAAAACCTGTGAGGTCTTTTCTGTGCCGAAGGAGGGAATCGAACCCTCATACCCTTCCGGGTACACGATTTTGAGT
>DYIZ01000111.1:16794-23327 GCA_020723385.1 Candidatus Aquidulcis sp. | reverse complement strand
TGCCCTGACCCGCCTCACGATCCTGCTGGCAGCGCTGGCGCTGGCGTTGGCATCCGTATCATCATGGTTGTTTCTCATGAACGGGGTCAGCCGGGCAGCAGCCGCCTCGGGTGAAGGTCTTGTCGCCGAGTCTACACTGACGCTGTCTTCACCACCCGCAACCAACAACCTGCGCCTGCTCCGATCAGACCCGCAGGGAATCGAGCTGGAGCTGACCGTGCCTGATTTCGAGGTTGTCCAAAAAACGGTTGGAAGCAGGGATTGCCAGTCCCTGCAAGTGGATGGTTTCAGCGAATCGGATTCTCCCGAGCGAGCAGCCACGCCGGTACGCGGGGTCATGTTGGGGATTCCCCCTCAGGTGATGCCGGTATTGACAATTTTAGAAGCTGACCTGACGCCGCTGCCAGGTACCTACCAGCTCTGTTTGCAGCCTCAACCGGTATTCGATATTGACCCGCAAGGTGAGATTCACCTCCTGGGAGAAGCAACTGCTTCCGCGGTTGAAATAGGGGACGAGATCCCGGAGGCGTCGCCCAGCCCGGTTGAGATGGTTTTCACAGGTTACATCCGCAGCCAGGCTTATGCCCAACTGCGCTTCCAGCCGTTCCAATACGACCCATCAACCGGCGAGCTGCGCTATTATCGCCGTCTGCACATTCAGGTGACGTGGCCGCAATCTGTCCAGGAATTCGCCGAGGTTGTGGACGAAGGCCCGTTCGAGGCTTTGCTGCAAAATACATTATTGAACTACGACACCGCCCGCTCCTGGCGAGTGCATCCGGCGCCTGTCCAATCCGCTCCGGCAGGCTCGCCGGAAGCAGAGACGCCCGCCTATAAACTTTCGGTTGTTCAGGATGGAATCTACAAGGTGAGTTATGCCGACTTGTTGGCTGCCGGCGCGCCGGTGGATACAATCAACCCACAAACCTTCCACATATCCAATCACGATGTCGAAATTGCCATCGAGGTGACCGGCGAGCAAGACGGTGTTTTCGACGCCAGCGATTACATTCTGTTCTACGGGCAGAAAACGGCCACCCGTTACACGGATGCCAATATTTATTGGCTGACCTGGGGGAACGGCAATGGCAGGCGTATGTCGGACCTGGATGGCGCTCCCATCGGGACGCTGCCCCGCCCGGAGTATTTTTCCACCACCCTGCGGCTGGAGCAGGAGCGTTATTATCAGCCGGCCCGGCCCAGCGGCCCGGATGCAGATCGCTGGTATTGGGATTTCATCTACCGCACTGGCACGGCGGTGACCAAATCTTTCAACTTCATGCTCAATGGCGTGGCTGGCCTGACGCCCGTCGAGCCGCTGACCATAACGGTAAGCGGGATTTTCAGGGGCTACATGGCAACTCCCCAGCATCACACCCAGGTTCTCTTGAATGGACACTTGGTAGACGAGGCCTACTGGCCCTCGGAGGATATCTACACCTTTGAGGTTCAGCTTCCCCAGTCTTATTTGGTTGAGGGGGCAAACACCATTCAGGTTGTCTGCCCGCTGGGGGGGGGCGTCACCCTCGATTCGTTGTTCATCAACCGATTCGAACTCGAATACGCCCGTCTCTATCACGCTTCCAATAACACCCTCGATTTCACTACTGGCGCAGACGGTTTCTCGCAATTCCAGGTTAGCGGTTTCACCACCAGCACGCTGAATCTCTTCGAGATAACGACACCTTTCACGCCCAGCCGCGTGGTCAACTACGATTTACAGTCCAATGCAAGCGGCTACACACTGACACTCCAGCAGGCTGACAGCCAGGATCGGCGCTATTTTGTTGTCTCCCCTGATCAATGGCTCTCCCCGGCCAGCATTCTGACCGATAACGCATCCAACCTGCGTGATTCAGCTCATGGAGCCGATTACATTCTCATCACGCACGGCAATTTCTATACCGATGTGCTGCCGCTGGCCGCTCGCCGGGAGGCACAGGGCTTGCGGGTGGTCGTGGCTGATGTGCAGGATGTTTATGATGAGTTCAGCGCAGGCATTTTCGACCCGCAGGCCATCCACGATTTTCTGGCCTACGCCTACGCCAACTGGCAGCCGCCTGCCCCCGCCTATGTGCTGCTCGTCGGAGATGGCAATTACGACTTCAAGAATTTCTACCTGCGCAACGAACCGAATTACATTCCCCCGTATCTGACCGATGTGGATCCCTATTTCGGCGAGACGGCCTCCGACAATCGTTTTGTCATGGTGGCGGGTGACGATATCTTGCCCGACCTTTTCATCGGCCGCTTGCCGGTCAAGACCAGCTCCGAGGCCAGCGCGCTGGTTTCCAAGATCATGGGGTATGAGGACAGCCCGTCTGCGTCAGGCTGGGACAACCAGGCTTTGTTCGTTGCCGATAACGCCGACCAAGGTGGCGACTTTGCTGCATTTTCGGATATCATCGCTGATGACTATTTGCCAACCCCTTACACCGCCCAAAAGGTGTATTACGGTGTGACGCATACATCTGTGTCGCAAGCCCGCACCGCCATTTTGTCAGCCATCAATCAGGGAAGACTGCTGGTAAATTACGTGGGGCACGCCAACATCCAGGCCTGGGCCGGTGAAAACTTGTTGACGAACAATGACATTGCAGGGCTGACCAACGGCAGTCACCTCCCATTTATGATTCCGATGACGTGTCTGGACGGATACTTCATCCACCCATCGGCCACTGGAACAGACCAGTCTTCTTTGGGCGAGAGTCTCGTCCGCGCCAGCGGGAAAGGCGCTATCGCCAGTTGGTCGCCAACCGGGTTAAGCGAGGCTTACGGGCATGATTACCTTGACCGGGGTCTGTTCCAGGCGCTCTTCTTCGATGACGTCACCCGATTGGGGCCGGCTACGACACAGGCTAAACTATATCTCTTTGCCAACACCGGCAGTTATCGGGAGCTGGTAGATACCTACGTGCTGCTTGGCGACCCGGCGCTGCGCCTGAACATCCCGCCTGCCGATGTGAGCATCTCGCTCTCGGCGCAGCCTGACGGTTTGATCATGCCTGGCGAGGCGGTCACGTACACGCTGGTATTCTCGAACGCGGGGCCAGCTACGGCTCACCATGTGTTGATCGCCGACTATCTCGAGGCAGCCTTGCTCGATCCAGTGGTCATCTCCACCGGGGCAGCTATCACTCCCGTTGATGAGAGCCCCCTGCTCTGGCAGGTCGCCGACCTCGCTGTCGGGCAGGGAGGCGTCATCACCATCACAGCGCTGACGCCTCCCGATCCGATCTATCCTTTCGCCAATTCCGCCGTTGTCGCCACCAGCGCCTGGGAGACAAATACGCTCAATAACCTGGCAGGGCCGCTGACGCAAACCGTCGCTCTGCCTGATCTGGTTCTGACCAAGCATGGCCCGGCCTCGGTGGCGATAGGGACGGAAATCTCGTACACGCTGTATTTCGCCAATACTGGCCCAGCGGTTGCGCCCGCGGTGGTTATCACCGACTTGCTGGATGCAGCATTGCTCAACCCCACGTTCAGCGCCTCCTTGCCGGGCGTCGCCGCCCGGCCGGGCAGCCGCTTTGTTTGGGATGTCGGCGCACTGGCAGCCGGCCAATCGGGAATTATCACCGTCACAGCCAATCTCGACCCGCTCGCGACCGGGCTGCTCACCAACACGGCTGTTATTGCCACCCCGGTCGAGACCGATACCCTGGATAACACCGGCGGGCCGGTGCAGACCGAGATCGCCTTGCCCGACCTGGCGATCTCCAAAAGCGGGCCGTGGCAGGCGCTTTCGGGGGATTGGATCACTTACGTGGTGAGTTACGCCAACCTGGGCGGCGCGCCTGCGGCGGGGGTCGTCATCAGCGACGCGCTGCCTGCTCAAATCATGACGCCCACGATCACGTATTCGGGCGCAGCGCTTATTCCCTTGCCGGGTTACACGTTCGCCTGGAGTGTCAGCAGCTTGTTGCCCGGCGAAGGCGGCGTCATCACCATCACAGCCCAAATCCCCTTGTCTTTTACCGGCGTTCTGGCTAACTCGGCTGCGATCACCAACACGGTGATCGAAAGCAGCTTATCAAACAACACGGCGGGGCCGGTAATGACTGGCGTCTCCATCCCTGACCTGATCATCGAAAAGGAAGGCCCGCCTGCCGTTCTGGCGGGAACCCCGATCACCTACACGCTCTCTTTTGCCAACCAGGGCAGCGCCTTGGCAACGAGCGTGGTACTGACCGACAGCCTGCCAGTTTCTTTGCTCAACCCACAGGTAACCTCCAGCGGCGCGACAGTGACGCTTCGCCCAGGCAGCCATCTGGTTTGGGATGTGGCCGATTTGCTGCCTGGCGAGGGGGGAATGATTACCATCACTGCGCAGACTCCACTCACCCTGACCGAGAATCTTGTGAACCAGGCGAGCATTGCCGGGGCCGAAGAGGAGGCGCATCTCGAGAACAATAGCGCTGGCCCGGTGGAAACCATCGGAGGCTTGCCCGATTTGATCATCACGAAAACAGGCCCATCCGTGTCAGCTTCGGGCGCTTCGATCATCTATACAATTGCCTACGCCAACCAGGGAGTCTTGCCAGCTACCGGCGTTATTATCACAGACACGTTTCCTGCTGTGCTGGACGATCCGATTGTTGCATCTAGCGGGGCGGTGGTTACGCTGCGCCCAGGCAGCCGGCTGGCATGGGATGCAGCCGATTTACTGCCCGGCGAGGGAGGGACAATTACCATTACTGCCCAGGTTCCATTGACCTTCACTGGAGTTCTTTCAAACGGGGCAAGGATTATCGGAGCCCAGCCGGAAATCTATCTCGAAAACAATACCGCCTCCCCGGCGAAAACTACCGTAGGTATAGCCGATTTGATGATCTCGTTGGATGGCCCAACACAAGCCAGTGCGGGCCATTGGATCACCTATAGCCTGGCCTTCACGAACTATGGCACCTTTCCTGCCACCCAGGTGGTCATCAGTGATGCGCTGCCCACTGCGCTTCTCAGCCCGACCGTTACATCGAGCGGGGCAGCGATCACGCTTCGACCTGGCAGCCGCCTGGTATGGGATGTGGCCGATCTGTCGGCTGGCGAGGGTGGCATGATTACACTCACGGCATGGGTGATGGAAAACTTTAGCGGCACAGTCACCAATACGGTCTATATCCAAGGGCTGCCTGAGCTTGATCTTGCTGACAATGCTGATCAGGTTGTCACGCTGGTGACGCGCCTGCCGCAGTTCCACTTGTTCCTGCCGGTTGTGACCAAGGATTACGCTGGTCAGACGGGGCAGACACCGGCTGCAGGATTTGAAAAATCGGCTATTGACGATTTCTACATCTGGCTGTCCAGTCGTCATCATTTACTGAGCCTGTGATTCTCTGAAAATGCTGCTGGCTACCTAACATCGTAAGTAAAGACCTGACAGGTTTCCGATTATCCTCAGATGGCTGATCCTTGCGCACTAACAAGCTATTTTGTCGAAAAATTACCCTGTGAAACCTGTCGGGGCTGTGAAGCTGCGTAACTGACCGCCATTGATTGCCTACCTGGCACTTTTGCAATAAGCATCCTGAGCGTAGTCGAAGGATTTATTTTCCAGGCAAACCGGTGCTCTTCGACTACTCCTTCAGCAGTTCAGGGGCAGCGGCTCCGAGCGCCTGCCCGTAAACTGTGGCACGCCAGAATTTGCTATTAGTATGTCCAACAAGAAACACGGCGACCGTTTCGAACCGGTCGCCGTGTTTAGGCCTTATCGAAATTATTGGATAATTACGGTGTCGGGCAGGTCAGGCCGCTGTAGGATGCTGAGGGAGAACCCGGCACCACACCATCTGGCAGGCTGATGGCTACGTGAGTCAAGGGCTTGGTGGTGAAGATCTGGACATTGAAGGTCAGCGTCAAGGTCCCATCGCCATTGTCCTGAGCGCCCATGAACTGGAAGCCAAAGCGCTTGGTTCCGTCAATGGTCTGGCTGCCGCACGGCTCGCTGCTGGTGAAGTCACAGCCATACAGGAGAACCTGATTGGTGTACGGGTAAGCCCTGGCCTGAATGGTCACATCGGTCATGCTCTGGGCAACATCGAAAGGCACGACGAAGGAGTAGTTATCTGCAGCACCGCTCTTGACCTTTTGGCCTGAACCCCACACGTATTTGATGCCCCAGAAAGGAATCTGGGTGGCAGTTTCAACGGTATATTCCGTCGGCACCACGCCGCAGGTAGCAGGATCAGGCGGAGTACCTGCAGCCCCAGGGCCGCCCCACCAACCCAATTGAACACCGACTACCGCCACAACGAGCGCCAACACAACGATACCGCCCAGCGTGATCATGCCGGTCTTGCTTCTAAGCCAACGAGAGAATTTTTGTGTCATCTTCAGCCTCCTCAAGGGAATTTTTATTGGTTTATATTTTCACACATTTAGTCGTATGGTATGGGCAAAAAGGGTCTCCCCAAGTTTATAATCATCTCGAATTGCACCCATTACAGTATCTCCACTGGCAACAAAATGAATTAGATCAACCCCGAAGGAATAAAACAGGCTCTCCCGCCTTCGGCGGGAAATGTCCCAGATTT
>DYIZ01000111.1:0-16784 GCA_020723385.1 Candidatus Aquidulcis sp. | reverse complement strand
GCACTCCCTTACACACCAAATCTGGGGATTCCTCCCATTGGAAACGGGAGAGCCATAAAACAATACACCCTCCCCAAATTTCGGGAAGGGTGTATTGTTTCAAAAGCTGGTACGAGGAAGGGGAAAATTACGGCGTCGGGCAGACCTCGCTCTGGTAATTGCCGCTTGGGCTGGACGGAACCACTCCATCCGGCAGACCGATGGTGGCGTGGCTCAGGCCGTGGCCGATCATCACTTGCACCATGAAGGTCAGCGTGTAGGTGCCGTCGCCGTTGTCTTTGGCACCCATGAACTGGAAGGTGAAGTTGTGGGCATCGTCGAAGACGGGATCGCCGCAGGGCAGCTCACTGTTGAACTGGCAGCCTTCGAGGGTTACCTGTCCCACTTCGGTGGAGGCTTTAGCCTCCATCGGGATCGAGGTCAACCCATTGACAACGTCAGCGGGCAAGACGATCTCGAATAGTTCATAATCGCCGTCGCGAATTTCCGTTCCAGACTGGTACTCGAACTTGATGCCGTAAAACGGGTTGTTTGTGGGGCTTTCGATGCCGTAGGTGTTGACACGTGCGCCACAGGTGCCGGGGTCAGCCGGGGGTTCGGGCACCGGGTTGGGCGGATCCTGCGGCTTGGGAGCCTTGGGCATGTGCTCGTGATCGGGCGGCTGCTTGTCGGGGGGAATTTGCTCGGTGTAATCTGAGCAGGCGGAAGTGGCAGCATCTTCGCCAAGATTGCCGTTGTTGATCTGATCGGCGATGTCTTTGGCGCGTTCCAGGTTGCCGCCGTTGAGAATGATATTCTGCGCTTCTTGCAGCGCTTCCCAAGCCGTGCCGTCGAACACCCCGTCAGCCACAGTCAGGTGAACGACCGTGGTCGGGCCGATCTTGCCGGTGCCCAGGTTCAGCCAGGCAGCCAAGTTTTGCTGGAGCGCACGCGCCAGCATGGAGTTGGCCTGATCCTTGCCGCCTGGATAAGTTTTCTGGTCACGCTGCAGGATCATGTCGGCTTCCTGGTCAGTCAGGCGAGCAACGGTGCCAACAGCGGTCGGCGACTGAACGTTGATGCCGCTGCGGAAGAGTGGGCTGGCCAGGGCCACATTGTTCAGACCCCATTCCAGAGTCTCTCGGGATTCCTGCACACCGTTGGTTTTGTTCTGGATAAGGACTTTATTGACATTGTTCTTCCAGTAGCCGATGGTGCGCGGGCAGGCACCTTCTGGCCAAACGGGGGGCGGGTCGCATGGTTTGTCGCCGCAAATGGGCATGATCTCATGGTTGACCCGCAGGAAAACAAGGTTATGGACATCGAGGCCTTGAATGTGGATGGTGTAGTAACCCGGCTGAATGCGGGATGCCTGGAGGTCGGCGCCCACGTTCAGGTCGGTTGACATGACAAAGCGCTCCCATTCCTCTGTCCCGGAGGGTTCAATGTCGGTGTAGATAGGTGAGCCGCCCGGATCAATCAACTCATATTGAACAGGGGGTGTGCGACGATACAGAGGCAAAGGGAAATCATCCGCCGGAGCGCCTTGCCCACCAGCGCGTTCGTCTACGGCATATACACTGGCCCATTCCGGTTTGCCAGACGTGTTAGGATCATCGGTATCCTGAGCGGTAGCCGGCGACGTACCACGATCAAAATCGCCATTCCAGAATTCTAGGGTCGGCTTATCGTTAGGAAGATAGAAATAGAATTGCCAATCGCCAGTGTATGTCGAAGGCCCAGGATTATTGTAATTACCAGCGAATTGTGGGTACAAAATTAAGGCGTCGTTTCTGTTAGCCATCATGCCCATCAGAGCAATGCTTGTATTAGTTAAATCTGACTGACCTAAGCTCAGATAAGCATTTGAACGTAACTTGAAAGTATTGCCGCCTTTGCTCTCCAATGGTTGGGTGACTTCCAGACGGTAAAAATAGTTTCGGCTCGGAGATTGCGCTTCCAGAGCGGTGTTAACGTTAACAGTGAACCAGGCATTGTTAAGCATATTGTCAGTGTTGCCTAGCCATTGTGCTATCACTAGCGACCCCGCACCATCTTTAAGTGGATCAGCGTACAGTGTGTAAGTAGCCTCAGTGGTGGTGTCGTCCCAGTTGCCGGCAGCCCAATTCAAATTGCCGGCATTATCTTTGCCAGAGTCGCCGTCGAAGATGCTCAACTCAAAGGATGTGAAATCGCCTGGTACACTGACCCAAGCCACCACCTTTTCACCTGAGAAGGTAGCCATACCAGAGTTGGAAATGTGCAAAAATTTGCCATCCGTCTCAGAGCATGTTGGCAGGCAGGTATAACCACCAGCCGGCGCAGGATAGGTACCACCCGGCAGCCCAGCTGTACCCTCTTGCCCACCTGTCTGCCACCACCCCAACGACTGTCCAACGACAGCCACTCCGATCAGCACAACGACGACGCTTATTATCACAACGATGCCGACTTTGCTGCGTAACCAGCGATTAAGTTTAGACATTGTGAACCTCCTCCTGAAATTTATTGTGAGAGCTAGGTGTTGCTGGCCCCAGCCAGCAGCATTAAATGGAAGTGATTTTTACCGTTGCAACATTAGTCGTTTCGGGAGGGTAATAAGGGTCGTTGCAAATAGAATTGATCATAGTTTTTCAGATTAAAACTTGTAGATGCAAACATCTTCTGACATCAAGGGACAAAGGCCAGTTCGGTTTTGTATCGGGCTCAAAAAAGGACGCTCAAGATTCATTTCCTCCACCTACATTACACGGCCCAACGGAACCCACAAAGCTACCAGTTTGGCAACCTGGCTTTGCAAATCCCGAACTGCCAGTTTCACAAACACCCGTTCCTTTTGCCAATTCTCCCAGTTTGACCGCTAATGGTCGCTGATAGGGCTTGCGCGGCTTATTAGGAGCAGAGGTGGTCGTAGTTTCATGTATATCGTTCATTAAATCATTCTCCTTCATTTCTTGCTTTCACGTAACATCCCATCATGAATAGGCCAAGGTTGGACAATGGGGCAATAAGAATATACAGTTACTTGATAAACGCTTTTCTTCAAAAGGCTCTCTATCATCAGTCTATAAATCTATTATTAAGTTAAAACGTAAATACTCCCTATCTGTTACACATTTATCACAGATACTTATTGCTCATTCCCTTGATGAGCAATTTATCGATGTTCTAAAATAAGGGATAGGGGAAACAGCCTGATCCTGGCTTTATGATTGTGTAGATTCATCTACCAGAGATAACCAGGCCAAATTCACAAACAACCGATATGGATATCGGATGTCCCACCGCCGCCGGGCGGGATCGTACGCCCCGATGATGCGCCGCCCCCACAAGAGGCGCAGCCGCGCACAGTCGCCTGTTCCAAAAACCACCACCCGCGCCCGCCAGCCGCGCGGCAGCAGCCGGGCGATCAGCCCGCTCTCGGCCAGGGCATAATAGACCGGGCGCAGTGGGGCCGAGAATACCCGTCCGAGCACACGACGCGCCGCCAACAGCCGCCGGTAAAGCCGTCCCTGCCCGCCGCCCGCAATCCGCCGCCGGCGCTGTCCCCGCCAGGCGGCCGTCACCCGCCCGACGATATGCTCCGGCAGGAGCGGGCAGGTATCGTCGGTGGGGTTGTTGTCGCCGCGCGTGATCACCCCTTGCGGCGTGAGGCGCACCGCCCGGTGGACCACCGCCGCCTTGCCGGAGGGCGGCGTGAAATACAGCACGTCGCCCACCTGCGCCGCCCGCGGCCCGTAAGGAATCACCTCCATCAGGTCGCCGCTGAACAGCGTGGGGTTCATCGAAGGCCCGCTGTAAGCAACGTAGAGTGGGGAGCGAGGGGCGAGGGGCGAGGGGCGAGGGGCCGCGCTTCCCCCATCGGTGTTTGCGATGGAGGGAGCCGGCGGGGGGTAGACAGGCCGAGTCTCTCCTCCCATCGGTGCTTGCGATGGAGGGCGCCGGAGGGAGGGCGTTCGGCCGGTGGGATTTGGCTCACTCATTGGCAATCAATTCGCAGGCTAAAGCCTGCACTCCGACAACGACAAAACTGCTCACTGTCCACTGATCACTGATCACTGATCACTTTCTCTATCTCCACCCAAAACGCCCCCTCCAAACTGATGTGCAGGATATACGCCGGGATGGATTTAGCCAGCGCGCACAGGTTATCGAAGCGCTCCAGCCAGATGGCGCGCCGCTGCTCGGTGGGCTGGCCGCGTTCCATCAGCCGCGAGGCCTGCTCGGCGGTCTGCACCAGCAGCGTGACGGACTGCCCGCTGCCCACCGGCTCGACCCGGTCGGAATCGTTGCGGGACAGAAAGAACACCGCCCGCAGCGGCACAGCCTGCGGCGTATTCCATGCCCCGCCCGGCCCGTCTGCCATGAAACGGCTCCAGGTGGGCCAGGGATGCGCCCAAAATTGCCCCGCCGCGTCGCGCACCACCAGCGTGGCGTCGTCGCACAGCGAGCGCCACGGGGACGGGAAGCGCCCGCTGGCGGTGGTCTTGCCCGTCCCGCCGGGGGCGGCGAGGATGACGCCTTCACCCACCCACTTCATCTCCCGATACTTGCTTTGAACATTATCGAAAGATTGGGATGGGATGGGGATCAGGGGAGAAGGGGATAAGGGGGGGCAAGCCGCCAGCGCCCCGTGCAGCAACACCCCGCCGTTGGCCTGCGCCCGGCGGGCGATGACCAGTGAGATTTCGATAAAGTAGGAGAATAATTCAGATTCGCTGGTTACCGGGCGCAGCACGTGGTACAAATCATCCCCGGTTGGCAGCGCGGCGGTTTCATCCGAAACCACCCACAGGCAGCGGCCAGGAGTGGTGTGCAAGGGCAGCATCATCGCCGCGGCCAGCCGGTCAACGATTGGGGCGGCGGTCTCGTCGCCAGCGGCGATCACCCAGCGGCTGCCGTCGGCGAGGGACAGGTCGTATTGAGGGAGAGAGGACATAGGTCAGATATTTGTTAAAAAAACAGAGTGGACGCCGACGGGCACAGAAAACGCGGATCGAAAACGATTTAGGGCTAAATTCGCCGCGACTCCGGGAACAGCCCGGCTTTCTCGGCTTCTTCGCAAAACCAGAACGGCGCCCACAGGCTGCTGGAACGATAATAATTCTGCGCCACGCACGACCCCAGGCAGCGATGTTTCATCAGGCAGCGCCCGCAGATGCCCTCCAGCCGGGCGGGCAGCCCCTCGCTCAGTTCCAGCAGTTTCGGATGGTTGGCCCACACATCCGCCAGGGCATCCTGCCCGGCCGCGCCGAATACCAACTCGGGCACGTGTTCGCCGATGCCGCACAAGGCGTAATGCCCGCTGGCGATCACGCCCAAAATACCGAGGATGCCGCACACCCCGCAGCCATCCCCGCTGGCGATGCGGCTCAATGCCCGGAAGGCCTGCGGGAAGTCGAAGAACAGGCGCAGCTTCGTGGCAGGAGCCAGCTCGCGCTCGACGCAGCGGCCCAGGGCGATCAATTCGACGATGTCCAGGGTTTCATCGGCTTCGTGCAGCTTCTCGCCGCGCGCCGTGGGCTGGATCACGTTGAATTTGACCGAGGCCGCCCCGAGTGTCTCCGCCAGCCGGATGATGGCCTCCACCTGGGCGACGTTGTGGCGCATCACGGAGAAGATCACCTGCGGGTGCAGGCCGGCCTCCGCCAGGATGCGCACCCCCCGCACAGCGGCGTCGAACGCGCCGGGGACGCCGCGCACCCACTCGTGGGTGGCCGCATCGGCCCCGTCCAGGCTGACCGAGATGAAGCGGCGCGGGAACTGAGCGATGCGGGCGGCGATCTCGGGGGTCACCAGCAGCCCGTTAGTCTCGAGGGTCAGCGAGAGATCCTCACGCGCCACGATGTCGAGCAACTGCAAAATATGCGGGTGAAGCAGCGGCTCGCCGCCGGTCAGCTTGACGCCGCTCAGTCCGAGTGGTTTTGCCTCCGCGAGGATAGTCTCGAACAGCTCGACGGGCAGGGTGGGATAGCGGCTGCCGTTGGCATCGAGCTTCGGCGCCAGCCAGCAGTGGCGGCAGGCCAGGTTGCAGCCTTCGGTGAGGTAGAAGTAGAGTTGGTTGAGGGGGTGAGTGGTTGGCATGGTTATTCAGGAAGCGTGATCTGCGTTGTAGAATAGAGTCCGTAAAACGTAATTCGTAAAACGTAATGGTTTCTCATGGATTTACGTTTTACGTTTCACGTTTTACGTTTTACGTTTCACGTTTTACGGTATTTTCCCCCCATCTGCCAGGAAGCGCCGCAGGCAGGCGTCCGGGCTGGGATGATCCACCTGCCCGGTCAGGGTATACGCCAGGCCGGGGCAGTTGCCGGTGCAATACGGCTGGTAGCCGCACCCGGCGCAGAAATCGAAATCGGAGAGCGGGATATTGTGCCGCTGGCGCAGAGCGTTCAACGCCGGAGCTTGCAGCCAGACTTCTGCCAGCGAATCCCGGTTGACGCGCCCCAGCTCGATGTGCGCCAGCATGTTGCACGGGACGATGGCCCCATCGGCGCGGATGGCAATTTTGTTGGTCGGGCAGCCGCAAGCGGTCAGGCGTCCCCCGTTGCTAAAAGCCGGAGCCTCTTCGAGGCGGGCAGTTTCCATGCGGCCCCACATGCGCCCCTCGGCCAGCGGCCCGGCGGCGGCCTGGATGCGGCCAGGATATTGCGCTTCCAGCCGCAGCAGAGTCTCGATGGCAAGCTGGCGTTCGGCGGTGGTCAGCATCACCTCGTCGGCGTTGAGGCGGCAGTTGCCCAAATATCCGGCCGAATTGGTGCCAAAGCCAGACAGCCCCAGCTCGTCCAGCAAAAAGTGTGCAGTGGCTTCCAGATCGGTGACGTTGTGACGGTGGATGGTGGCGCGTACGGCGACCTTGACGCCATGGCGCTGCAAGGTGCGGATGCCGTTAACCGCGCCGTCGAACGAGCCGCGCCCGCGGCAGGCGTCATGCGTCTCGGCGTGCGAGCCGTCCAGCGAGATTTGCACGTAGTCGCAGCGCCTGGTTTGGGCGATGAAAGCGGCGATTTCGTCGGTGATGAGCTTGCCGTTGGAGAGCAGCGAGTACCGCATCCGGTTGCGGACGATGCCGTCGAGCAGGGTGGGCAAGTCTTCCCGGATGAACGGCTCCCCACCCGCCAGGCAGAGGGTCATTACCCCCAGGCTGCCCAGCTCATCGAAGAATTGCAGCCATTCTTCGGTGGACAGGTCGCGGTATTCGACTGCCGGGTTATTGAAGAAATAGCAGTAGCGGCAGCGCAGGTTGCAGCGGGCGGTCAGCTCGATGTCTATGGTACGCGGGGTGCGCATCACCCGTGGGGGTGTAGATTCCTCCGGGCGGGTCATCCCATCTCTCCGATGACTTCGTAGCCGATAAACCCATGCTCGACAAGCATATCCACGTACTGTCGCAATTCGTCAACCGCCGAATCAGGCACGTTGTCGAATTCGTCCGTGATGGCGGCGACGATCTCATCGAGGGTGCGGTTGCCGTCCATCTGCTTCCAGGCTGCGACGCCTACCGGGTTGAGGCCCACCGCGTCGGCGGTATCGGGGTTGAACAACACAGCCCAATCGTCGAATTCTTCACGCAGCACGCACACCGGGTTGGCAATCGGTTTGTTGGAGGTATTCATCTGGCAAATCTCCCAAGATTCTCTAATAGTCATTGTCTACCGGTAATCGTTTTCCGGCGGGATCATCGTAGCGCCCCAATCGGATGATGATTACCGGAATACGTTGCAAGATTATACCCGATAGATCATCCGGATTCCCTGCTTTTATGTAAGATGCAGCGACGGGCAAGACTCCCGGAGTTTTGGAAACTCCGGGAGTCTTTGGCATTACCGGTAGTTTTGCGATATACCCGCCTTAGGTGTGAGATAATTCCCCTATCAAAGGATACGCTACTATGCTCCGTAAACGCGATCTCCTCTGGCTGCTCGCCTATCCGCTATATCAAATCATCGGCACCATCCGCCACGAAGCCAGCCATGCCCTGACTGCCTGGCTGGAAGGCGCGGCCATCCAACAGTTCGTCTTCCTGCCGGGTTTTCACGACAACGGCTATTTCTATTGGGGTTACGTCTCCTGGCAGGGCGAGACCACCTGGCTGACCACTGCCGCGCCCTACCTGTGCGACCTGCTCACCTGCGGGCTGGCTTTCGCCATTCTCATGTGGTGGATTACCCCGCACCGCTGGCTGTGGCTGAATGCAATGGTCATCGGGATGGCTTCCCCCTTGTTCAATTCGCTGTACAACTACGCCGGCGGCTTCTTCCGCAGCGGCAGCGACGCGGCCAAGCTGCTGCGCGACTTGCCGGATAGCGCGGTGCATGTTTATTTTGTTTTCACCCTGGCGGGGTATTTTGTGGGGATTTGGGCGGCGCTCCGGTTTTCACGGATGGCGCGGCGATAATCTCGTTAATCTAATCTCGTTCCCACGCTCCGCGTGGGAACGACTCGCCAGACGCTCCGCGTCTCCACTCAGCATGACGCAGAGCGTCACCCCGGCGTGACGACGCGGAGCATCGTCACCAGACTCGCTATATTTTGGGGGCCGATGTTTATCTGCACCCTTCCACGATCTCCGCGGCTAACTCGTAGCGGCTGAACTGCGGCATCAGGTAGATGCCTCTCGCCCAGGGCCGCATTTGCTCGATCAGCTCCAGGGCGATGCGCACCCCCTCTTTGGCTGCGCCCTCTCCGGCGGAGGTCATCCGGTTCATCATTTCCTCGGAAATCGTAATCCCAGGCACTTCGTTGTTCAAAAACATGGCGTGGCGCACGCTGACCAGCGGCAGCACACCCGCCAGCACCGGCGTCGCCAGCGGGCCATACTGGTCAGCATAACGCGCCAGCAGCGCCGCGCCGGCTTCGGGTTGGTAGACCGGCTGCGTCAGGATGAAATCAGCCCCGGCGGCCAGCTTGCGGCGCAGGTTTTTGACTTCGGCGGCGGGGTCTTGCGGCGTCAGGTTCAGCGCGCAGCCCACGAAAAACGAGGTCGGCTGCCCGATGTCCGCCCCGGCGTGATCTACCCCCACGTTGAAATTCTGCTTGATGAGCTTGATCAATCCCGAGGGGACGAGGTCGTAATTGTCCATCGCATCGGGGTAATCGCCGATGGCTGTCGGGTCGCCCATCACCACAAAGACGTTGCGGATACCCAGGGCGTGCGCGGCGAGCAGGTCGCCCTGCACCCGCAGCAGGTTGCGCCCCCGTGTCGGGAAATGCAGCACCGTCTCGATGTTGAACTCCCGCTGGATCACGCCGCACACCGCCCACGGCGACATTCTCATGCGCGCCATCGGGCTGTCGGCGACGTTGATCACGTCGGCCCCGGCCTCGGCGAGCAGGCTGGCTCCGGCAATGAGCTTGTGGGTAGACAGGCCGCGCGGCGGGTCCATCTCGACGGAGATGACGAACCTGCCCTCCGAGAGTTTCTGCGCAAATTTGGACGGCGATTCCGAAACCCCACGGGTCTCCGAACTCTCGGAGACATCAGCAATCTCCATGAAATCCGGCCGGCAGCCTTCGGGGCGGCGGTCGAGGGCAGCGCGCATGGCGGCGATGTGCTGGGGCGTCGTCCCGCAGCACCCGCCGATGACGCTCACACCCGCCTCGCAGAAGGCGCGGGCATAATCGCCGAAATAATCCGGGTTGGCCGGGTACATGATGCGCCCGCCCACCTGTTCGGGCCATCCGGCGTTGGGCATGGCAGACAGGTAGGGGCGACCCGTCCGGGTCGAATCTTTCTCATGTTCTGCACCTGAATGGGTCGCCCCTACAGCGCGCATCTGTTTGATGATGCGGAAAATCTGCGCTGGGCCGCCGGAGCAGTTGACGCCGATCACGTCGGCGCCGGTTTCGGCGAGCACACGCGCCACTTTGGCGGGCGGGTCGCCGAGCAGGGTGCGGTCATCGCGGGTGAAAGTCATCGAGGCGAGGATGGGTAGGGGCATACCGAGGTGTATGCCCACCTCACGCGCCGCAGCCACCGCCTCGCGAATTTCGTACAGGTCACTGAAGGTCTCGATGATGATCACATCCGCACCGGCCTCGGCGAGGGCGGCAATCTGCTCCCGGAAGGCGGCGCGCGCCTCCTGTGGTTGAACGCGGCCAAAGGGAGCCAGCCGCACCCCCAGCGGCCCAACATCCCCGGCGATCAATATCTCCTTGAACGAAGCCGATATCGCCCGGCGGGCCAGCTCCACCCCGGCGCGGTTGATCTCCGCCACGCGGCCTTCCAATCCGTGGGCGGCCAGCTTGTAGCGGTTGGCGCCGAAGGTGTTGGTCTGGATGATGTCCGCACCGGCTTCTATGTAAGCGCGGTGCAGATCGGCGACGAGCGCCGGGCGGGTCAGGTTGAGCGCGTCGAAACACTGGTCGAAACCGACGCCGCGCGCGTTGAGCAGGGTGCCCATCGCCCCATCGGAGAGCAGGGGGGTGGAGGAAGAGGCGAGAAGCGTCATAAATCGAGATTGTTGCAGGGTCATTGGAATGAAGTCCTACGAATTGAATCTGTACTTTTTGTGCATAGATTTTTGAAACACAAAGGTGACGAAGGGCTTCACGAAGGAAACGAAGGTTTTAATTGTCTTTCCTATGTCCCCTTTGTGCTGCCATTTCGTGGACTTTGTGTGCGCTTCCTGCGGAAGCGACAAGCTTTTCCGGCTTGTTCGGGTCAGGATGAATTGTTATTTTGTTCTTTTATCCTTCCATCCTGTTTACAACACCGATCTGGCTAAAAGCGGTCACCTGGTTGCGCCCGGCGTTTTTCGAGGCGTAGAGCGCCACGTCGGCCAGAGCCAACAGCTCATCCAGGGTGGCGCAGTTCTCCCGGTCGGCTTGCGCCGCGCCGAGGCTGATCGTCACCCGGATGGCCGCATCACCCGCCTGGATGATCTGCTCGGCCACCGACTGGCGCAATCGCTCGGCAATCTGGCAGGCGATGGTCTCATCAACATCGGGCAGCAGGATGGCAAATTCTTCGCCGCCATAACGGCACAACAGGTCGAAGCCGCGCATCCGCTGGCGAATCCCTTCGGCGATGGCGCTCAACACCGCGTCGCCAGCCTGGTGGCCGTATTGATCGTTGACCGACTTGAAACGGTCGAAATCAAGCATGATGGCCGAGATGGGCTGCTGAGTCTTTTGCGCCCGTTCCAGCGCAATCTCGCCCAGGTGAAAAAAAGCCCGCCGGTTGAATAACCCGGTCAGCGGGTCATGATTAGCCATATACTCCAGCGCATCCTGCGCTTTGCGCCGCTCCTCGATTTCCTGTTGCAGCATGACGTTGCGCAGGTGATAGATTTCTGTTTCTTTACGGGTGGTCTCCAACCGGTGAACCACAACCAGCGATTTCAGGCGCAGATCCGACTTCTCATCGAAAACAGCTTTCTCCAGCGCGTGATACTGTTCGTAGTGTTCCAGGGCAAGCTGGTACGCCTCAAGCTGCTTGTGCGCCTGGCTCAGCGCCAGGTGGCAATTGGCAATGAACGCTTTTTCGCCCAATTCTCCGGCCAGCGCCAGGGCCTGTTCGAGCGGCGGCAGCGCCTCGGCAGCGCGTTCACGCCGGGCAGCCTGCTCGCCGATGGCGCGCAGCGCCTCGCCGCGCCCGCGTTTGTCGCCGGTCGCTTGGGCCGAGTGCAGCACTTCTTGCAGGCAGGCCTGCGCCTGGTCATATTGGCTTAGCTCGAAATACGTCCATGAGACCGCCACCAGCGAACCGTTGACTAAATTGGGGATGCCTGCTGCCCGGGCCAACTCCAGGCTGCGCAACCCGTGCGCCAGGGCCTGGGTGTAATCTTTGAGGTGAAAATAGGTTTCGGCCAGCCCGCCGAGCAGGAACCCTTCCACCCAGTGATCGCCGGCGGCCACCGCGATTTGCAGCCCTTCGGACATGGTTTCGATGGCCTGTGGGTAATCGTTGGTGGAGAAATGCACCAGCCCGATATTGTGCAGCGTGCCCGCCTGGCGGTTGGTATGCTCGAGCTTGCGCGCCAGTTCCAACTCTTTAAGGTAATAAGCCAGGGCGTTCGAGTAGTCGCTCAGGAAATAATACAGGCGGCCGAACTCGTTGTACAGCCACATCAAGCCGGCCTCGTCGCCCAGGTTCTCGTAATGCGGCAGGGCATCGAGCAAACAGGCCAGGCTTTCGGCGTAATTGCCAAGCTGATTGTAGGCGCGCGCCAGGTTGAACAGGCTGGCAGCCAAACCGGGACGATACGGCTCGTTAGCGAAGTCGCCTTCGGAGGATAACTGACGCGCCTGCTGCGCCAGCCCGACCGCCCGCGCCGCGTCGCCAAAACTCAGCTCGCGCGAAAGGGCGTTGAGCGCGTCAATCCGCTGGCGGGCATCGGCGGCATCGGCCAATTGAGTCTCCAATGAGGCAATCCGGTCGGTCATCGGCCGCCTTTCGTCAATTGCTCCACGCGGCTCTCGCCGGTGGTGAAATATTTGGCCTCCGGATGATGGACAACGATCGCTGCGGTGGATTGCTCGGGGATCAACTGAAAAGCAGGGGAGAGGCTCATCCCGAGTTCCTTCTCCGCCGGGAGGAGGTCGAACACCTTGCGGTGATCGTCCAACTCCGGGATGGCGGGATAACCCCACGAGTAGCGTTTGCCCTGCCCCTCGGGAAGACCCAGCTCGCGGCGGATGTGGCGATGAAGATATTCGGCGGTCGCCTCGGCGGTCTGGACCGCCAACCCGTGAAGGTAGTAAGCTTCCGAGTAATTACCCTCGGCCTGCAGGCGGTCGAAGCGCTCGGTGGCTTCCTGTCCTACCGTGACCACCTGGAATGCGATCACGTCCATCACCTCCGACCCAAGCGGGGCGAAGTAATCGGCCAGTGAGAGATGGTCGCCGGTGGGCTGGCGCGGGAAGGTGAAGCGGGCGACCGGCGTAGAGGCGTTCGGGGTAGAGACGTTCGGGGTAGAGACGTTCTGGCAGAACGTCTCTACGTCATACAGGATGAGATCGTCGCCCTCGGCTTGGCACGGCCAATACCCGTACACGCCCTGCGGTTTCAGCCAGCCTTCGCGGAGGGCAGTGCGTTTCATCCGGTCGAGGCGGGTTTCAAATTCGCTGCGCAATTTTTCCCATTCCTCGCCATGCGAATTCTTGGCTCCCCAGGAAAGACGATACAGCTCATTCAGCGAGAGGCAGTCGAAGACCAGCTCGAGGGGCATGGAGCGGACGACGCGAGGGCCGAGGGGGGAGGGGAGAGGTGATAGGGGAGCAGGCTTGACGGCGGAGCGCACGGGGCGGCCGGTCTCTTTGGGGGCAGCGACCTTCCCCAATTCGCGGTCTGCATCGGAGCGCAGGGTTTCCAGCAAGGGTTGACGTTTTTCGGGGGTAGTCAGCGCATCCATCACCGACAATCCCTCGAAAGCGTCCTTGCAGTAGAAAACGCCCGGCTCGTACAGATTGCCGTCTTCGGTGGCGAGGATGCGCCAGCCGAAACGCCGGTTGATGGCCGCCCCGCCGATCAGCACGGGGAACTTCAACCCCCGGCGGTTCAGCTCGTTGACGATGAGCGGCATCTGTTTGCTGGTGCTGACCAGCAGCGCCGACAGGCCGATGGCGGTCGCGCCGGTCTCGACAGCTTTGGTGATGATCGTCTCGGCGGGCACTTGCTTGCCCAGGTCAACCACCGTGTAGCCGTTGTTGGCGAGGATCGTCTTGACCAGGTTTTTGCCGATGTCGTGAACGTCGCCGTAAACGGTGGCGAGGACAATCGTCCCTTTGGTGACGCCTTCCTGCTTTTCGAGGTAATTTTCGAGGTGGGCGACGGCCTTTTTCATCACCTCGGCGGATTGCAGCACGAAGGGCAGGATCAATTCACCTGACCCAAATTTGTCGCCGACCTCTTTCATAGCCGGGAGCAGAACGGTATTGAGAATGGTAATCGCCGTCTCGTGATTAGGCGCCCTTGTTCCCTTATCCCCTTTCCCCTGCTCGTCAAGGGATAGGGGATAGGGGATAAGGGCGTCAATATCCGCCTCCACCCCCTCCTTATGCCGGTGCAATATCCGCCAATGCAGGCGCTCGGCGGGGGTCATGGCGGCGGTGGGGTCGGTAGAGACATCCCGGCGGGACGTCTCTACGGCGGCATCGAAATGTTCGATATACCGCTGCAAAGCGTCGGGGCGGCGGTTGAAGATCAGGTCTTCGGCCAGCGTGCATTCCTCGTTGGGGATGTCGGCGTAGGGGGTGATGTGCGCCGGGTTGACGATAGCCATATCCAGCCCGGCCTGCACGGCGTGATAGAGCATCACTGAATTGAGCACCGGCCGGGCGTTGGCAGCCAGCCCAAAAGAGAGATTGCTGACACCCAATGAACACAACACGCCCGGCAAGGCCTCCTTGATTTGGCGGATGCCCTCCAGCGTCTCGAGAGCGCTGTCGGCGTATTCGGCTTCGCCGGTGGCGAGGGTGAAAGTGAGGGCATCGAACACCAGCGCATCGGGGCGCAGACCGTGTTCGTTCACGGCGATGTCGTAAATCCGCCGCGCCACCTCCAGCTTGCGGTCGGCGGTTTTCGCCATGCCGGATTCGTCAATCGTCAGGCAGATCACCGCGGCGTTGTACCTCTTCGCCAATGCCAGGATCCGATCGGCTTTGGCGCGCCCGCCTTCGAGGTGCGTCGAGTTGATCAGGCAGCGCCCCGGAGCGGTCTCCAGCGCGGCTTTGAGGGCGTCCGGCTCGGTGGTGTCAATCACCAGCGGGACTTCCACACCGGATGCCAGCTTTTTCACCGACTTGCGCATCAATTCGGCCTCGTCGGGGCGCTCGGTGACGGCGGTAGAGATGTCCAGCCCGTGCGCGCCGAAATCCACCTGCTCGCGGGCGATCTCGAGGATAGCGTCATAATCTTCGGACAGCAGCAATCGCTTGAATTTCTTGCTGCCCTGGGCGTTGCAGCGCTCGCCGATGAGGAACGGCGGCGGCTCCTGGCGCATGGGGGCGGCGCGGGTGGCGGAGGCGAGATACGGAGCGTGGGGGGCGGGGCGTGGGGCGTGGGGCGACGGGCGTTCGCCCAATTTTTCGATCAACGCTTTCAGGTGCTCGGGGGTGGTGCCGCAGCAGCCGCCGACGACGCTGACGTGGTGCTTCTCGATGAATTCGACCATCTCATTGGCGAACGTCTCCGGCAGGAGGGGATAAACGGCTTCGCCGTCCACGTTGAGCGGTAACCCGGCGTTGGGGATGCACGAAACCGGCAAGGATGCATTCTCGCCGAGGTAAGCCACCGGCTCGCGCATGTGTTCCGGGCCAGTGGAACAGTTCATCCCGATCACATCAATATCCAGCCCATCGAGGATCGCCAGCGCGGCGGCGATGTCGGTGCCGAGCAGCATCCGCCCGGTCGTGTCGAGGGTGACCTGGGTCTGGATGGGCAGGTAAATTCCGGTCTCATCGAACGCCCGGTGGATGCCGGTGATAGCGGCTTTCACTTCGAGGATGTCCTGCGAGGTCTCGACGACCAGCAGATCCACGCCGCCCTGGAGGAGGCCGATGGCTTGCTCCCGGAAAATCTCGGCCAGCTCTTCGAAGGTGATATTCGAGAGTTCGGGGTCATCCGCTGAGGGCAGCTTGCCCGACGGGCCGATGGAGCCGCCGACGAATTTGTTGGGGCAACCCGTTTTGGTCAAACCGGAGAGATCATCCTGCCCGGAAAGGGTCGCCCCAACACCCGAATACTCGTCAGCCAATCGCCGCGCCAGCGCAGCCGCCGCCCGGTTGATCTCGATCACCCGCTCGCCCAGGCCGTACTCGCCGAGGGTGAGGCGGTTGGCGCGGAAGGTATCGGTCTCGATGGCGTCCACGCCAACCTCGAGGAAGGAGCGATGCACGGCCTCAACCGCCTGGGGGTAACTGATTACCAGGTAATCGTTGCAGCCATTGGTGCGCTCGCCCCCGAAGTGCTCGGCGGTGAGGCACTGCTTCTGCAAATTGGTGCCCATTGCCCCATCGAAGACGAGCACACGCTCGGCGAGGGCATCGAGGTAGCGGCGGTTGGTGTATTTACGGGTCATAGGAGTCTCCAGTTGGATAGTCGAATAGGCAAATGAGCAAATGGGCAAATCAGCAAATATTCAAAAAGTCAAATTGGGCGGCAAGATTGCCAAACCGGCCTCCGTCATGCGACCTTCGGCGGCGAGCTTTTTTACGCGGGCAATATTGTGCGGCGACCAGTAACTGCCTCTGCGGCGCGGACTGAAGCGCAAGGCGAAGCGTTCGGGGTCGAGCGGTTTGAGGGTGCTGTCAATCCAGCCAAAGCACAGCGCTTCCTCGACCGCCTGGGCAATTGAAAGCGTCTGCTTGCCGGAGGATTTCTTGTGGAAGATCAGCCAGATTTCCGGCGTTGTCGTGTGACACGCTTCGAGCCAGGCTCGGAAGGCTTCGGGGGTTGTCAGTTCGAGGGTTTCACCGATTTTCATAGCAAATCAGCCGGTCGCGGAGTATCCGCGCCAATTCTTCTAGAGTGTTGTACGGTATGGTTTCGCTCGCACAGCCCAAAGCCGAGGAGGATACCCTTTCGCCGGTTCTATGAGCCAGCCAGACGGGGATGCCAAAACCATAAGCGATACCCATCTCGATCAGCCCGCCGCGCAGTTCGGGATGGTACAAAACCAACAACAAATCCGATTTGCTGATCTGCTGGCGCACAAAGGGCATGAATTCAACGGCGAGCAGCCCGCGCTGCTCGATCTCCTGCCAGGCGGCGAATGGTGTATGCCCGGCAAATTTCACAGCTGCGCAAATGCAATACCGCAAAAGTCACTTTTAGCTTGACAAAAGGGGTTCTCAGGGCATAC
>DYIZ01000110.1 GCA_020723385.1 Candidatus Aquidulcis sp. | reverse complement strand
ACTGGGGGTTCTGCAGCCCGGCGAGCGCGTGGTAGACGTAGGCTGCGGGGCGGGCATTGACAGCCTGATCGCCGCTCGCATGGTCGCCCCGGCGGGGGAAGTCATCGGCGTGGACATGACCCCTGCCATGCTGGAAAAGGCCCGCCGCAGCGCCGGGGAAGCGCGTCTGCCCAATGTGGAATTCCGCCAGGGGTACATGGAGAGCCTGCCCGTCCCCGATGGCTGGGCAGACGTGGTCATCTCGAACGGTGTGCTCAACCTCGCGCCGGATAAATCGGCTGCGCTGGCGGAGATGGCGCGGGTGCTCAAGCCGAACGGCCGCCTGCAAATCGGAGATATCCTGGTAACGAAAGCCGTCCCGGAGGACGCCAAAGCCGACACCAGCCTGTGGGCGGGTTGAATTGCCGGCGCTCTGCTGGAAGCAGAGCTACAGGCCACGGTCGTGGCCGCCGGTTTCGTCGGTTTCGAGATCACCTGGCGGGCAGACGTATTCAGCGGCGCGCCGCAAGCGTCTGACGCAGCCGAGTTTGGCACGCTCGGCATCAGCTTCCGCGCCCGCAAGCCGCACAGCGACGTGGAGTGGGCCGAGGCACTGGCCGCGCTGACCTGCGCCGTGCCCCAATGGCCGGTGTGACATGTTCTTCCGCCAAATCCTTCACGAAGAAAAGGCCTGCCTTTCGTACCTGGTCGGCTGCACAACATACGGCCCGTGCGCGGTGATTGATCCCCAGGGCGATCCTCGCAACTACGTGAAGCTGGCTGGCGGTCACGGGTTGAGAATCACCCACGTCATCGAGACTCACGTCCACGCCGACCATCTTTCGTGCGCTAGTCAGCTCGCAGCTCTCGCTGGCGCTCCTCTTTATCTTGGGTCAGAAACCACTGTGGGCTTCGACCACACTCCGCTGGATGAGGGGCAGGCGCTGATGGTGGGCAACCGGCGCATCCAGACCATCCATACCCCCGGGCATACGCCCGAACACATTTGCCTGCTGGTGGACGATTGGTTTGTGCTCACCGGCGACACGCTATTCGTAGGCGACGTGGGACGTGTGGACCTGGCTCTCGACGGTGTATCCGCCGACGTGGTACAGGCGCGCGCCGGGCAGCTTCACAACAGCTTGCAGCGCCTGCTGGCGTTATCAGATTGGATCGAGGTCTATCCGGGCCATTACGCCGGGTCGGTGTGCGGGCGGGGAATGGATGGCAAGCCGGTCTCGACGATTGGCTACGAGCGCCGCTTCAACCCGGCGTTGCAGCTTTCCGCCGAGGAGTTTGTCAAATTCCAGATGGAGGATTTACCATCGTTGCCGGAAGGTTTTCGAGAGATCAAGCGCGCCAATCTCGGGATCGAGTAAATATCGGCATGTCCATGCAGCCGCACACGATTCCCAAGCCCAGCGGGTGACGGAACTACGCGCGGCTGCTCTTATTCCACGATCAGCTTCCCGCGCAGCATCCCCATCTGGCACTGGAAGCCGTACTCGCCAGGCTCGGTGGGGGTAAATTCCAGGGTCACTTCCTGGCCTTCGGGCAGCAGGGCGCTCTGGTTGAAATCGGGGAAGAGCACCCTTTCGGAGCAGGATGCGCTCTCCTCGCGGGTGAAAAGCAGGCGCAGCGGCTGCCCAGCCTTGACCACGATCACGTCGGGGGTATAACCGCCTTTGACGGTGATGGCGACCTCTTGCGCGCCGCCCGCCCCGTCCGCGGCGCGGGTCTGGCCTTTCGGCGCCAGCCAGAAGAACCAGGCGATGAAAATACACAGGGCGAGGCCGCCAAGGGTGACGAGAATTTGCAGAGGGGTCATGGCAAACGCTCCAATTTTTCCTTAAACATCTCGACCGTTGGCCAGCCCTTGAGTCCCGCTAGAGTAGAATAGATTCGGCATCCCATGGCGTAGATTTCTCGTTCCTCGGGCCACAGGTCCACGCCGCGCACACGGATGGACGGCGACCCCAGGAATTTCAGACTCTCCGCCTGCCGGTCGTCGGTCACTTTGTCAATCCGGATGTGGGCGGCGATGCCCAGCTCCGTTAGCGCCACCTTCAGGTTATTCAGGGCGGTTTGCCAGGAGGAACAATTGTCGAAATACAAAAGCTCGATTTCCATAATTCACCTCGCAGAGAATTTCGGTCTAAAGCTTCGCAGCCGGTTGGCGTTGCCAACCACCGTCACGCTAGAGAAGGCCATGGCTGCCCCAGCCAGCAACGGGCTGAGCAACACGCCGAAGAAGGGGAACAAAATGCCCATCGCTACGGGAACTCCCAAGGTATTGTAGAAGAATGCGCCGATCAGGTTTTGTTTGATGTTGTTCATGGTGGCCCGGCTGACCTCGATGGCGGTGACCACGCTCTTGAGGCTGCCCTTGATCAGGGTGATGTCGGAGGCTTCGATAGCGACGTCTGTGCCGGTACCGATGGCCAGCCCCACATCAGCCTGTACGAGGGCTGGGGCGTCGTTGATGCCGTCGCCGACCATGCCCACCTTCTTGCCTTCGGCCTGCAGCAGTTGAACGTTGTGGGCTTTATCTTCTGGCAGCACCTCCGCCAGCACACGCGTGATGCCCACTTTGCGGGCAATCGCCTCGGCTGTCCGCCGGTTGTCGCCAGTGATCATCACCACTTCGATGCCCATCTTCTGCAAGGCGGCAATCGCTTCGGCAGAGTCTTCCTTGACGGTATCGGCGACGGCGACGATGCCGGCGGCCTGGCTGTCGAGAGCCACGAACATGGGGGTTTTACCATCATCCGCCAGGGACTTGGACTGCTCTACGAGACCGCCGAGGGGGATATTCTCCCGATCCATCAACTTGAGATTGCCGATCAAGACGCGCCGGCCCGCGACGGTCGCCGAGACCCCCAGACCAGGAATCGCCTCGAAGTGTTGTACCCCCTCCAATTCCAAACCGCGTGCCTGCGCCCCCTCCACGATGGCCTGCGCCAGCGGGTGTTCGCTCACCTTCTCGACGGAAGCAGCCAGTCGTAAGACAGTTTCAGGTTGAAGGTCAAAAGTCGAAGGTCGAGAACTTTCAACTTTTGACCTGGAACTTACAATGATAATGTCTGTCAGCTCGGGTTTCCCCTTCGTAATCGTCCCGGTCTTGTCCAACACCACCGTCTGGATGGCCTGGGCGGTTTGCAGCGCCTCGCCAGAGCGGATGAGAATGCCGTTTTCGGCGCCCTTGCCGATGCCGACCATCAGGCTCATCGGGGTCGCCAGGCCCAGGGCGCACGGGCAGGCGATGATCAACACGGTTACAGCGGTAACCAGGGCATAAACCAACTGCGGCTGCGGGCCAAAGTCGAACCAGGCCACGAAGGTCAGCACGGCGAGGATCATCACCACCGGCACGAAATAGCCTGAAACGGTATCGGCCATGCGGGCAATCGGGGCTTTGCTGTTTTGGGCATCCTGTACCATTTTGACGATCTGCGCCAGGGCGGTATCTTTGCCGACCTTGGTGGCGCGGAACCTGAAAGCGCCGGTCTTGTTGAGCGTAGCGCCGATCACCTCGTCGCCAGGTTTCTTGGAAATTGGCAGGCTTTCGCCGGTGAGCATGGATTCGTCCACTGCCGAGCTGCCCTCGACCAGAATACCATCCACCGGCACTTTCTCGCCGGGGTGCATCTGGATCACATCGCCTACCAGGACTTCTTCGACCGGGATATCCATCTCCTGTCCGTCACGGATCACGCGCGCCGTCTTGGCTTGCAGGCCCATCAACTTTTTGATCGCCTCACTGGTGCGGCCTTTGGCGCGCAGCTCCAGCGCCTGGCCCAACACCACCAGAGCGATGACTACGGCGACTACGTCATAAAATGGCTCGGAAGTGCCTGCGGGGAAAATGCCGGGGAAAAGAATTGCGAATGTGGAGTAAATCCACGCCGCGCCGGTGCCGAGGGCAATGAGGGTGTTCATGTTGGCGGAGCGGTGCTTGAGGGCGGCCCATGCACCGCTGAAGAAATCACTGCCCGACCAGAACAGCACCGGCAAGGTCAGCAGCGCCGCGCCAGCCCAGGCCAGCCGCAGCATTTCCATGCTCCAATCCCGCACGATGGGGATAAACTGAGGGTAGGCGGTAACCAGGACCGGGAGGGAGACGAGGGCGGCGAACCAGAAGCGGTTCATCAGGCGGCGGTATTCCTTCTCATGGGCGGCCTGCTGCTGGTCTACCGGCTCCTGGCTGGCTGCCGGGCGGGTCTGGTAGCCCCAAGTCTCGATAGCGGTGTTCAGGCTCGCCAGAGCGGTCTTTTCGGGCAGGTAATCCACCGTAGCTTCTTGCGTGCCGACATTAACCGAAGCGTTCAACACGCCGGGGGTTGCTTTCAACTCGTTTTCGATGAACTGCACACAAGAGGCGCAGCGTAGATTTTCGACGCCGATGCGGGTTTGCGCGCCGCCCACACGCCCACCAGCGGATTTCACGGCAGCGATCAAGGCCGGGAGCGTGACGACCTGCGGATCGTATTCAACCAGGGCGATGCCTGAAGCAGCGTTGACGGCGGCAGTCCGCACCCCGGCAACAGCTCCCAGTGCATTTTGCAAGGCGCTTACCTGGCTGGCCTTCTTCAAGCCCAGAATGGGGATTTCAATACTCGACAGCGGCAGCGATAGGTTGAAGCCAGTCGTTGCCGAGCCAGACATCGCATATTTGTGTGGGTCAGCATCGAACTGTTCAGCGCAGGATGCGGAGCAGAAGTAAAATGTCTGTCTCATGTGTTCGCGGGTGGTAAATGCAGTTGTGGGGTCAATTTCCATTCCGCAGACGGGGTCTTTGATAATCATAAAGCGCCAACCTTTCCCAAAAATAAAAGGCCAAGAATTCTTGTGAGATGTATTCAGTATATATTGGGAACTGGAAGTTGAACAGCGAATTTGCACCTATCGAAAAATAAGCCAAATGGCCTATGCCCGCAGGTCAGACATAGGCCATATTTTCGCCGCACAGTTGGACTCACGTTCCATCAAGAACGGTGCGAAAATGGGGGTCAAAGAGGGGTTCCCCAGCTTGTGATGGTGATTAATGGTGGCTGCCGTGTTCGGCGCTATGGTCCGGGGCTTTGACGTACTTCTGCGGCTCTTTGTCGAAGGCTTTTTTGCAGCCAGACGAACAGAAATAGTACGTTTGTCCCTGGTATTCGGATTTGTTGGCAGCCGTCTTGGGATCAACGTCCATACCACACACAATATCTTTTACCATAAGTCTCACCTCCTTTCGTGAAAAGATAGACATGAAATCTGGCGGCGCTTTGGATCGGTTATTATTCCGATTGCCCAAGCACAAGCAGGTTGATATTCCGTTTTCGCGCCAAAATATAAATGACAATCCCTGCCAGATAAACCATGTAGCCGATTGCTGAAGTAAACGATGGATTGCCATTGTAGCCTACCAAGGCTTTGAGTATCAGTCCAATCTCGCTTTTTTCGTTTAATATCGGATTGAAATCCCAAACATGCTCAACTATCGCAGGGATAACGCCCGCTTCGTTGAACTCATGCACACCCAGGCCAACCATCCCGGCGGCGAAAATGATGAGCATAACATTTGTTGCATTAAAGAAACTTCGCAAAGCCAGTTTTCTTGAGGAGGCGAACAACCCCCAACCGAAGGCAATCGCTGCTGCCAGGCCCAACAACGCACCCGTTAGCGTTTGCATTGAACTGGATGCCAATCTGGCTGCCAACAAGAACAGCGCTAATTCAATCCCCTCGCGAAGTACTACCAGAAATGAGAGCACAAACAGCGCTTTTTGTCCGTTTTTCAGCGCAGCCAGGCTTATTTGAGACTCAATCTCACTCTTTAGATTACCGCCATGTTCTTTCATCCACAAAATCATCCAGGTCAAGACGCCCGCCGCCAGCAACATGGCGAGGCCTTCAAAAATCTGCTCGCCTTTACCTTCAAATTCCACCCCGAGCAGATTCAGAGCGATGGCAGCCGCTACGCTCAACACTGCCGCTACACCAACGCCTTGCCACACATTTACGTTCAAATCGGTGCGTTTCAACTTGAGCAGAACCCCAAGCACAATGCTAATAATTAGAGCAGCTTCCAGCCCTTCCCGCAGCGATATTAGAAAACTTGCAGGCATATTTACCTCCTGATTGAATTCTATTTTGGATAGCCTATTCGACCTGTTATCCGTCTCTCTTTGGCTATATTTAATGCCTGTACATTTTGACCGATTTTCGTCGGCCATATAAGCGTCATTTGGCTGACCAGGGAACACGCCATTTTGCCTGCTGTCTTACCCGATACGCCAAAACAGCCTACGTGGGCTGCCGATGGCGCTTGCTCATCGTGGCTGGAGCAGCGATATCTTTGACATGCTGGTTATGCAAGCTGATCGCGATGCTGCGCTGCTGCTCTTTGGTGTTGCCTCACAAGAGATTCATGATCGCGTCTCCGGCTATCGAGCCCCAGCTTGGTGGTATGTCCATCGAAATAAAACGAACTTGCCCAAGGATGACTCCGTTGGGCAAGTTCGTCTAACAGAGGATATGGGCTAAGGATTTTGGTCTGCCTATGGCAAAGACCAAAGGTTATCAATGTGGAGGTGCAAGTCAGGGGTGATGTGTTTGACGCAAATCCAGCCATCGCCGTTGATGTCTTTATTCAATCCAATATGACGGTGGGGATGCTGCCCGGAATGCTCCATGAAGTGATGAAGCTCAAATCCCCGCGGACAGCCTCCCACCGGATCGCCGTGCTCTGCGAACGCAGGTGTTACAGTGACAGATAAAATTAACACGGCTAGAAGCAGAATGATCACTGCTCGTTTCATGTCATTTTCTCCTTTGGTAAGGTAAAGTAGTTGGTTAGAGAATTGACAGCACGCTGGCTGTTTTATTAGGACAATAATACTCCGAATATCTAAATCTGTCGAATAGTTTTTGCCACCCCGCTTATTTCTTCAACTTTCTGCGCAGTTTCCCAATCTGACGCCGAATGCCAAATTCGCCAGGCTCGTCTGGCGTAAATTTCAAGGTTAGAGTTTCAACAGTTGTAAGGGAGCGATTGTTGTTCCGCTGGGCTATTGGTCGCCAGAGTGATTCGCCTCACCTTATGAATCCAGATGAACGCGTAAACTGGTTCCCTTTCCAGGGAATGAGCGGATTTCTAAGGTTGCACCGATAAGCTCTGCCCGTTCATACAAACCAAGCAATCCGAAATGGCCACCCGGGGCAAATTCCGCCGGGCTTTTGGGGACATCAAAACCTTGCCCGTTGTCCGTTACAAGGATTGCAACGGATCGAGCGGTAAAGGTGATGTTTAGCGAGGCGTGTGAGGCCTGGGCGTGGCGGGCAACGTTGCTCAATGCTTCCTGGGCCATGCGGTAGAGAGCCAGCTCAACGGCAGATTCCAGTCGCCTTTCCGTACCCTGTCTTTGGAACTCGACCGGTTTGTTCATGGCCTGCCCTGTTTCTTGAGCCAGCATTTCCAGCGCAGTCACCAACCCTAGGTCCTCCAGGTAAATCGGCCGCAGGGCACGCGTCAGTCGGCGCAGGTTCTCGATGGTCTGTTCGGTCAGGGCTGTTAACTCATCCAGAGAATCAGATTCGGAAGAGTCTTGCAGGTGCAGTCGAGCCAATTGGACGCGTTGCTTCAGGGCAATCAGGGACTGGATGGTATCGTCGTGAAGTTCACGCGCCAGGCGGCGGCGCTCATCCTCCTGGGCTGCGGTGATCGCCCCGATGTAACCGTGAAGGCTCTCTTGGGCCGCTTTCACCTTGCGAGCCATCTGGACCAGTTCCATCTGCAAGCGGCGGATTTCAGCAATTCCCCCAACCGGCTCCTCGACAGCCTGGAAATCGCCCCAGGCTAACCGATTAGCCCTGGCTTCCAGCGCTTGCAAAGGCCGGACAACCTGCCGAGCGCCAAACCACAACGCCACCAGCGCCAAAAGCAGCACTGGCGCGAGCACCAGCGGGGCAAGCTGCGTGGTTTGCAGCGTGGGCGTGGCGACCATCTCCCAGGGTTCCTCACTGACCAATCCCCAACCTAGCGATCCGACCGGGCTGTAAGCCACCACGTGTTCACTATTGCCCGCCTGGACGTAGGTCGCGCCGCTCTCGCCGCGCAGGGACTCGGCAATCCCAGGGTGATTGCTGACGTCACTTTCTGTGAACAAATAGCCGATATGGTCAATGACTCGCTGTTGGCGGTCTACCAGAATGAACGCAGTCGGATGGCCGCCTGCCAAAGCATCGCCAAGCACCTGCCGGGCGAGCGATGTCGCCGAAAATGCTCCCGCTGTCACGCGCTGGCGCACCGGGTCGGCAACCAGGATAAGCACCAGCCGTTCCCCGGTTTGGGGATGGGTGAGGGTGTCTGTGACGAGCATGGATGCCCCCCCTCTGAGGAATTCATTCACCAATAAAATGATGTCTTCTGTCGGGTTTGTCCACACCTCGTGGGAACTGGAATCCGCTAATAGAGCGCCGTCTATTCCGAAGAAGGCCAGTCCCCCATCGAAGTCAGATTGAAGAAAACTCGCATTGGAAAGGATTCCCGCCAGACGAGATGCATCTACCCCTTGGGCCTGAAGCGACACCAGGCGGATGGCGTCTGCTCGGTGGCGAATCTGCTCTTCGATGGCTCCCGCCGCCGTGCGGATGGCGCGCACATCCCGTTCGCCGACCAGGTTGCGCATGGCTTGCTGGTGCAGCGCCTGGCTGCCGAAAGTGATGATCATCAGAAGGACAATCAGCGGCAGGACGGCGACGAGGAAAAGTTGAAGAAGCAAGCCGCGCCAAGGCAAGAGCAAGCGCAGCCCGGCGCCTTGCACTGGATCGGGGTTATTCTTCGGCAATCGTACCGACATTCTGGGAAATCCATCCTAAAGAGACTGCCCGCATCACGGCTTCTGTGCGGCTGCCGGCCTGGAGTTTGCCAAAGATGTGCGCCAGGTGGCCTTGTACCGTGCGGTCGCTGATGCCCAATTGCACGCCAATCGCTTTGTTGGTGTAACCTTTAGCGGCGAGAGAAAGCACTTCCAACTCACGCCCGGTCAGTTCTTCGACGATGGATGTTTTCGCGCCGCTGAACACGTGCGCCATCAATTTTTGGGTAATAGACGCGTCCAGCACGGATTTCCCCTCGTGAACATCGTGTACCGCCCGAATCAGCTCCTCCGGCGAGGCGGTTTTGAGCACGTACCCGTTGGCTCCAGCCTGGAGGACGGCCATCACGTAAGGATCATCGTCATAAGCTGTGAGCACCAGCACCCCCACGTCTGGCGCGTTGGCCCGCACCCAGCGGGTGACTTCGATCCCGCTGGCCTTCGGCATTTGAATGTCCAGCACAGCCACATCGGGGTGGTGTTGCTGGACCAGGGCTTCAGCAGCCTCGCCATCGCTGGCTTCGGCAACAATCTGGATGTCGCTGGAATGTTCCAAAAGCTGGCGTATGCCGCTCCGCACGACCACGTGGTCATCGGCGAGCAAAACGCGGATCGGGCTGGCAGGTCGGGCCATCATTGGAATTTCTCCACTTCGGAATTATCCGCCATTTTATGTTGTCCAGAACCAACCTTGATAAACGGGGGCTGTGTTGCCTGTGAAAAAGCCTCATTCAGATAAGGATAGCCAAACCAGACGATGCCCAGGCCAAAGAGGATACCGGTCAGCAGGCGCATCAATGAGTTGAACGACCCCCAGGCATCGCCGGCATAAAAACTCGCTGGGAAAGCGTGGCTGGTCAGAATGGCCAACCAGGCATTGCTATCGCGAAATCCCTGGCCGATTCCTGCCAGGTCACTGATGAGGTGAGTCGTGCCGTCCACGGCCATTGGCAACTGAAACAACGCCAACCCCCACCAGGGCAGTTTCGGTAACCGGCGGCGCAGGGGCCACCATAAAATACCAAACAGCCAGGTGCTCACAAACATCGAAACCATGCGGTCGGACCAGGCCACCTTCCAGCCCATTTCGGGATTTCCAACGAACTGCCGCAGGATCATCGGGTTGATGGTGTTCTGCCATGCGTTTTGAATCTCTGCCAGCGAATAAGTAAGCTGGGGACCGAATAGGAAAAACGAGCGATGCGGCAATTGGTGGCAGAGGAACGAATAGGCAAAGTATATCACCCTCGCGGAGCCATCCCATCCAATTCGCATGAACACAGGGGCCAGAAATGGCAAGCCAACGTACAGCCCTAAGAGAAGGCTGAATACAAGAAACCAACGATGGCTGACCCATTGCGCCAGCCCTTTGGCGCGGGATTGCCGCTACCTTGTAGAATTATTCATACTCGTCCCTTTCAAGGAGCGTTTGGCTCGGGCGCATGATTGCGATTGGCTTGTATGAAGGCACGCGCCTGAGCGCGCTCGAACGACTCGAAGCGCAGCAGCCGTCCCCAGGAGGTCATAACCAGTGGAACGTCTAACGATTTCCAGGGGAACGCAATCAGCTTGAGTCCATCGAATTCGTCCATCACCTCGCGAATGCTTGTTTTCAGGGCATCACAATCTGCCTGGCTCGGGGCAGCGCAGTTGTACCAGAAAATGACGTAACCGTGCTCCAAGTTGTGAACCAGAGAGCCTTCCGGGTACTGAGACAGAACAGCGACGTCTGTTTCCTCGTAGAATCCGGCATCCAGCTCAGTGCCGTAGTGGACACCGCCAGCGGGCGGATCTGTAGGATAGGGGCCAGGAGGCGTGCCAGGCTCGATGTGTGTGACGTAGTTCGCTGGAACCGGAATAATTTCACCCACCTCAGGCTGCGTGTTCTGCCGGATGAGCCAACCGGCCAGAGCCAATATTCCAACACCCACCGCGCCCCAAGCCAATACTGTGAGCAGGCGCCGTCTGCGCTGACGAAATTGAGCTGCCTGGCGGCGGGTCAGTTTGATTGTTTGATCTTTTGCCATAATTTATCTCTTGTCGAGGCGAAGCTGCTCCATCTCGTTAGGGATGGGTAGAAATGTTATTCGATCCTTATCTCGATATCCTGTTTATAGTTTAAGCCGTCTTTTTTCACTTGCACGGTTACCAGCCAGTTGCCCGCCATACTAAAGTTGGCTGTGATGGTATAGACGCCGCTACTCTGTTCGACAGCTTTACCGTGCATGATCATCCCACTCATGTCAGTGTGATCGGCGATCACGTCGAAGTCCGCACCGGTAACTGGCTGGCCGGTTTCATCTACGACGGTGAACTGCAATTCCAGGTCGCCGGCGGCAGGCGGGTTGGGATCTGTGGTGAGGGTAATGGTTACAGGGGCCAAAGTCGGGGTGGCGGCAGTCGAGGGGGAGCCTCCACAACCTGTGAGAACGAAGGATAGGCTTAGAACGAAAACGACCGACAAGATAAGTGAACGCATCGTGGTATGACTCCTTTGGCAATTAGACGTTACTCGGTCACATTGACCATCAGCATCAAGCCTCCCGGCTCGACGTTGTCGTTGGTGGTGTGATGCAGAATATGACAGTGCAGCATCCACTGCCCTGGCTCAGTCGCTACAAACTCGATGTCGTAGCGCTCACCTGGCGCGACGCTGACCGTATCTTTGGTTAATTGGGCAGCATCGGGGACCGTGTGACCATCGGTGGCGACGATCTCGAACGGCATACCATGCAGATGCATGGGGTGGATGAACTGCCCGATAGCAATCAGGCGCAGCCGGACGCGCTGGCCTTTCTTCACGTTGATGGTTTCTGTCATCGGGAACGCTTTGCCGTTGATGGTGAAGTAATTGGGTTCCATCCCGCTCATCGGCATGGCGGCGTAGGTCATCCCGCCGCGCACCAGCCATTCGGAAATCATCAGGGTTACGTCAACGTCAGGTTTCGATACCGGTTCTTTGGGATCAATGATGAACGGCGCGTACAACCCGGCAGATACCTGCACATCGCCATCGAAGTGAGAGTGATACATAAACGTCCCGGCTGGCTTGGCGGTGAATTCGTAGGTAAACGTCTCGCCAGGCTGAATAGGGTCTTGGGTCACCCCGGGAACGCCGTCCATAGAATTGGGTACTTCGATCCCGTGCCAGTGGATGGTGGTCGGCTCGGGCAGCTCGTTCTTGACGATAATCTGCACTTCGTCGCCTTCGGTGACGCGGATCATCGGGCCAGGGACCGTGCCGTTATACGTCCAGGCTGTCACCGTTACACCATCGAGGATCGGCCAGAGCACCGGTTTGGCAGTCACATCGAAAACCTTGACCCCATGTTCTTCACGATAAGCCAGAGGTTGCCCGCCCATCGTTTCGGTCGCTGGCAGGGCGTTCTCGCCGCGAATTGGCTCCATCATGTGGGATGCTTCGGGCTTGACAGGCATCATACTGCCGGGCGTGGCGGTGGGGCTCATCCCTGCATCCCCTGACCCCATCATGTTCTGCGGAGATACCACAGGCGTGGGCTGGCGTGGCGAACACCCTGAAAGAAAGATCACGAAAACGACCAGCACTGATTTCATCTTGATTGTCACGATTTCCTCCTGGGTCAACTAAATGTTTGTCAGAAAATGCTGGCACCGGACGACAATCCAGCGCTGAACTGTTGTCCAGCGTGAGCAGATGGCAATTATTGGACAGGTTCAGGTTTTTGACAGGCAAGAGTATATCGGACAATTTTACTCCAGTATAGCGCCATCGCGCGCACCGGCGCATAGGCGAAATAGCCTATACGCCGGATGCTTTCAAGGAGCCTTGCTACCGGACAAAATAAATGGGACGCGGACGAACGCTGGTGGATGCGGAAAAGAACGTCAAAAGGTTTCCAAAGAAGGTTTTCGATCCGCGTTTTCCGCGTTCGTCCGCGTCCAATGCTGTATGTCCGGTAGAGAATCAAGGAGCAAGCGCGTAGTGAGATTGATGCTCAGGTAGCATGGGATGAGCTTTCCAGGTTCATGGGGATGTTTCCGGGTTGGGCTACTGCCTGCCGGATAGCTGCCTCCAGGAGTGGGTTGGCGCGTTGTTGAGGTGTGTCTACCAGGGAAAACCAGGTCTGCCCATTGTGCCCGTGAGCGACCAAACTGACCGGCTGGCGATCGGGTGATTTGTCTCCGCCGGATGTTTTTAATCCGCCATTCCCATAGACCAATAAAACGACCATCTGACAATCGCATTGCTCGGTTCCGTGATGGGGACACGGACAATTTGCATGAGCATGGCGAGCATTTAGCAAGTCAAAAGTTCGGACGACTTTTAGCCCTGCACTGCTTATCTGCCCGAAAACCCAGGCGACTGCTTCATCACATGGCTGTCTCAGGTAGAGGAATGGGGGACTATCATTCATCGTGTATCTCCAGATGCGCTCAGTATAGATTCTGCCAGTCTGAAAACATAGCGCCATCCCCCGCATTTCCTTATAGGCAGTTTTGCGCATAAAGAAGCTTTCCCCTGCTCGGATCGCAAATGAGCAGGGGAGAGGAGGCCCAAAAGAGCCGGCAGACCATCATTGCAGTTAGCGGACTGAACTACGGCACCCAATTCGACAACACGGTGAGCGTGCGATCGGATTGGTTGGGATCGTTGCTGGGTAGATGCACACGGAAATCGTGCGGCCCGCCCATGTCGCCATGCATCAGGAATTGCATTGAGAGGTTTGTGCTTTCACCAGGCCTGAGCACCATCGAACCGATGGTTGGGGTGGGGGGTCAGCATCCCTCCTTGATTTCGATGTAAGGGGCTTCACTAAAACGCAATGTCTGGTCGCCGACATTGGTGAGTTCGAACGAGACTTGGGCAGCATTGCCCAGCTTAACATCGCCCAGGTCAACTTTCTCCTTGTCCACTTTAAGACTCGGCGAACCGATGATCTGTATCGTCGTTGTTGGGGTTGGCTTGCCGCTTTGGAAAGTGAACACGGCCAGGGTGACCAGCGCTATGCCGCCCAGTGCGAGCACCAAAGGCCATAAGTTCTGTTTACGTCTATGCTTTCTATCGGCATATCCAGATTTTGTGTTTTTAGATTTCTTCTGACTCATGGCAGTTTCTCCATTTCAAATTGGAATGACCACAGATAAGCAATCAGCGCCCAGGTTTGATCTTCGGTAAAAATCGGCCCCCAGTAGGGCATGCCCGTGCCCATGCCGCCGCGCAGAAGTTTGCCTTGCAGGTGAGCGGGGCTGGCCGAGAGGATATGAACTGGATCGGTAAAGTCAGCAGGCCGGATAGTCATTTGACCGGTTTGCCTCACAGAATGATTTTCGGTATCCGGTTGAGCCAGCAGATCGGCAAACACGCCATTGCCGCTGCCGGTCTCGCCGTGGCAGGCCGAGCAATTAGCCGTGTAAAGCTGCTGGCCGACACTCAGTTCTTGAGGTGTGATATTCGATTGCCAGATCCAGGCTACCAGGTCCCACACATCCTGGTCGGCAAGCGGTTGGGAGGCCGGCTCAGACCGTAGCGCCTGCCACAGCTCGACCGGGGAGTGCGTTTGGTAATACTCCCGGCTGCGGTAAACGGCTGCAACCATATTCTGGAACTGCGCGCCGCGCAAGGCGGATGGCATTTGCGCCGGGACAACCTCGGCGTCATGATCTCCGTCAATATCCAGCCCAAGCAGGATGTACAAGGGCGGCTCGACTGCCTCGGGAGTTGTTTGCTGCCCCGTAACCTCGATGATGCCCCGCATTCGCCAGTGATTCACGCTGCACCAGCGGGTGCAATAGAACGTATATTTGCCGGGGTGGTCGAGGGTCAGCGTCACTTCGGTCATTTCGCCGGGCTTCACCTCCACCGCCGGCTGGTCAGATTGCCCAATGGCGAAGCTGTGCGTCACGTCGTCGGAGGTCAGGCGCAGGTGCAGCGGCTGGCCTACGGCAACGGTCAGGTTCTCGGGCGTCCAGCCGCCAGTCTCCGCCATGCGGGCGTGGATCACAATCCCTTGCGAACGCTTCCACCAACCCACTGCCGGAATTCCTATGGCCGCCGCCAGCAAAAAAATGACGATAACACGGGCAATCCATTCTTTACGCATCAGTCAACCAACCAGCAGCCACAACATGGTGAGTGAATACCCCAGGCAGAAAACCAGCACGGGCCAGGACCGTTGCCGGATCACTCTGCCTGCCCACAACAATCCAGTGAATAACAGGATAACCTGCAGGATCGAGCTGAACCCTGAAACATCTGGCGACCAGCGAGTGGCGGCGGCTCCCAGCAGGCTCCGGCCCCAGCCAAAGGGGTCGCTGACCACCCCGAGGATGTAGCTCAACTTGGGGAGGGCAAACGAGACGGTGAAGGCGATCCAAGCCATCAACCCCAGAGGGAGCAGCGCCTGGGATTGTTCAGCGATCATCTGCCGCAGGGGGAGCTTCGCCCCCGAGAGTTTGTGCCCCACCCAAACAGTCAGCGTGAACAGGCCGGGGAGCGCCAGCAGGTTTAGCGCCAGGAAACCCACGGCATAGCCCAGCCAGGCCAACGAGCCAATCGCAAACGCGGCGGATTTCAGGCTGCCCCACGGCCCGGTGAACACCGCCGCGAATGTTATTGCCGAACCGAGCATGACCAGCGTCAGGAAGGCAGCATCCAGCCGGGTGCGACTGCCAGGCTGGGTCAGGTCGCTGCCAAACGGACGCAAGTTGACAGCGATGTTATCCTTGGGGCAGGCGCGCAGGCATTCCATGCACAGTCCGCACGCCGAGCTATCACGGAACGCCACGGGATACAATCCCCACGGACAGCTCTGGAAACAGGTCTTTTCAATATGCGCGGCGCAAATGGCATTGTCGAGCACCCGCAGTTCCACCGGCGCGGTTCGGGCGTAGATGCCGGTGAATCCGCCAATCGGGCAGATGTAGCTGCAAAAGGCGCGCCGCTCGAAGATCAAGCTCAAGCCGATGGCAAGAGCAAACAGCGCCAGCAGCACCCAGCCAGTAACCCGTGGATCGGTGAGGGTGAGGGCGCTGAACAACCCAATGAGCAGGAAGCCGTTTGATTGAAGCCAGGAGTTTCGTAATCGCTTCGGCCAGCGCAGATTCAGCCCAAAGCGACGGCCCTTTTCCAAAATGCCGCCTTGCTGGAGCCATTCGCCCGGCAGCGGGATGGGGCACACGCTGCACCAGGAACGGCCCCCGAACGGGATAAAAACCAGCTTGAGCGCCGTCCACCAGGCGATCCAGACGAATATAATGGCGAAATTATGGCTGCCCACCTGCGAGCCCAATAGACCCGCCGTAATGGCAAAGACAAAGCCAGCCAGGGTGACCGCCCGTACCAGGAACTGCGGCCAACGGCTTACCAGCAGGGGGCGGAGCCAGGAGATTCGGAGCAAGTTCACCCGGCCGGGGGCGGCGCGATCCTGCCGGGTAGCCGCGCCCCTTTCGGCTGAGGATGCTTTTTCGAGCCAGGGTATTTCCTGGGGCAGGCTCATTTCCGTAGTCTCCACATCCCAGCCGCCAAAGCCAATCCCAACAGTGTAATGCCCTTCCACAACAGTGTGTTCCGTCCAACTTCTAGCTTGCCGATCATAAATGGGTGCATATTGCCACAGGTTACCGTACAGCGAAAGCGGAAAGAACCCTGCCGGCTAGCCACGAAGGTCAGGCGCGCCGTCTGGCCGGGATCGGCGGTCACCTCGAGGTTATATCCGTCTATCGAAAGGCCATGCACCACGTCAGTTGCTGTTAGTTCCAGAGTCACGCGGTCGCCTGGATTGATGGTCAGGGTGGCCGGAGCATATTCGAACCGCCTGGCTTCGATGTGAAAGGTGCGGTCGGTGGGAATGGCCGCAGCTGCCGGAGAAGGGATAAAAATCACAACCAAAGCCAGCACAGCCAACGACGGTAAAGAAAATTGTACAGCCCGTTGCAACCAACGGATCATCTTCATAGCGTGTAACCTTCGATTTGTCATGGCATATTGGACAAGCCGTACTTGGAATATGTCTGGTCTATGGAAGTTTTTATCTCTGATACAGTCTTGCCTTGTTTGAGCAGGCGCATCGTGTCCTGGGTAATATCCACGCAGATAGAGCAGCCCAGGGCATGGGTGTCGTAGTTGACTTTCCCATCCGTTTCCACGCTTGAAATGTAGCAGGAATAATTCGATGTATGCCCCATTGCGCCACAGCCGCAGTAACAGGGGATTTGTTGCATCACATTGGGATTGGCGACAGCAAATTGATAGGCTTGCTGAACTGTGACCGGGGCAGATTTCACCTCGGCGGGCATATCTTTTATGGAAGCCATGCTCAAATCTTGGCCTCTGGTGGTAGCTGCTTCCCCACAGGCGGTCAATAACCCAGAGATGAACGCTAAAATCAGGATTGTGTATACGGTTCTGCATGTATTGAAAAGCATCGTCAACGTCTCCATTTTCAGGTTGCGATAGGATAAATACCATGACCCTAACCCGGACAAGCCGGAAAGGAATCCGCCAATCTTCACTAATAGGCGCTAATCTTTCTGAGAATTCGCAAAGATTGGCGCAGATTAGCGGACACAAATTCCTGTCTCAACCACGGGCCAAAATCTGTGCTGTTTTGCACAAATTTCACATGTAAGCGCTTAAGCGCCTATCTGCGGACATTATAAGGACACCGACCGGCTACAGATAGCGCAGTCTGACGGGTGCGCTTGTAGGCATTTTGGCTTATAGTAATGCGCTTGCGAGCGACTGGCCCGTTAAAGTCAGGCAGCCTGAAGAACCACCCGATCTCGTCCCGCTGGTTACGATATATGGATCGCCGGCTTAATCTTCACCCCTCGCGCAGGCATTCCCTAACAGCAGGCATTATCAGCCTTTGCAGCATCTCATCCATTTCTTGAGGCGAATATGGCATTTTGTTATCCAGCCACCAGCGCAGCATGGTCACAAATGCGCCGGCGATGAACTGTGCAAGAACCGGCAGCGGTACTGCAGGTACCTGTCCCTTGGGCAGGAGTGCTTGCAGATCGGCAGTGAGTTTCTGGTTCCAATATTCCTGCCCTTTCTCGAAGAATAGCTCCAACCCGCGCCCGCGCACCATGCCTCTGAATAGGTTCTGGTGCTCCTGAACATGTTCGAACAGTTCCTGGGTGGGCAGCAAGCTCGTCTCGCCCATTGCAGATGGCTTGGTCACCATCTCGCTCAAGATCTGCATCAGGCGTAGCAGCCCGCTGGTCATCAGGTCTTCTTTGTCCTGGTAATGAGCGTAGAAGGTGGATCGCCCCACATCGGCCCGGTCGATGATGTCTTGCACGGTAATATCGTCGTAGCGCTTTTCCTGCATCAGCGCCATCAATGCCTCGTGTATAAAGCGCTGTGTGCGCTGGCTGCGCCGGTCGGTTTTGAGATTAGTCATCGAGCTACTCCGTTTCTGCACAGTTTTCTGGTTTTGTTCGCTAATGGACTTTCGCTGCTGTTTGTTGGTTGACGGCAGATAAAAATAATCTTATACTCGTTACCGAACAAATTGTTCGTTAACGAACATATTATACACCTTAGAACATTAGGAGAGAAGAAATATGCACTCCCATTCTCATGACAACCCCGCACAAACGGAAGGCCGACTGATCCGGTGGGCTTCATCTTATGATTTCCTAACCAATATCCTGACCCTGGGCCAGGCCAGGCGCCTGCGCAACTTGACGATTGACAACGCCTTACTCGAGCCAGGCGAATCGGTTCTCGATGTGGGTTGCGGCACCGGCGGCGTGACTATCCCCGCCAAACAGCGCGTGGGCGTAGCCGGACAGGCTGCCGGCATCGACCCTGCGCCGGAGATGATCGCCGTCGCCCAAAACAAGGGCCAGCGCAAGGGCCTGGAGATTGATTTTCGGATCGGGGTGATCGAAGCCTTGCCGTATCCAGATGCATCTTTCGATGTGGTCACCTCCAGCCTGATGATGCACCACTTGCCGGCGCATGTACAGGCCAAGGGTCTGGCCGAGATCTGCCGGGTGCTCAAACCGGGCGGGCGGCTGTTGATTGCCGATCTGCTCGGCCCCAAAGCATCTTCCAGCCAACATGTTTTGAATGCGCTGGCGATGCACCAGGGCCTCAAGGTGGGCGTCGAAGATCTGCAGGATGCCATCAAAGGAGCTGGGTTTTCAGAGGTGACGCTGCTGGACCGGCGCTTCTTTATCATCGGTTTCGTGCGCGCCATCAAATAAACTGGCCTTCTTGAACCATGGCCAGGTCACGTTGCGCCTTGTGGAATCAAAGCGTATGAATCCTTCTGAACTCAAAAGAACAATTTGGTCGGTGGCCCTTTTTTCACTGCTGGTCAATGCGCTGGCCTGGATCGCCCCATTATTGGGAGGCAGCCCAACCTCGCCAGGCCCGGTTTCATCCTTTGGGGCGCCGCGCCGCTGCTTGTATCGCTATTGATGCGCGCCGCGACCCGAGATTGGTCTGACCTGGGAATCAAGCCCGCGATCAAAAAGAATATCTTTTGGTATGCTATCAGTTTCCTGGCCCTTCCTGTCGTCATGGTATTGGCGCTGCTGATCGGCGCTTTGTTCTCCGTTTCCTCGTTTACCGATTTCGCATTTGGAAAGTTTCTTCAAACGACGCTGGCTGCCCTGCCAATATTCTTTATCTTCGCCATTTTCGAGGAAGTTGGCTGGCGCGGGTACCTGGCTCCAAAGCTGGCTTCTTTGAAAATCAATCGTTACCTTGGATACGCCATCACGGCAGTGGTGTGGGCTTCGTGGCACCTGCCTTATATCCGTGAGTTGACCTGGGTTTACAGCTCAGAAGATCTCGTAACTTTTCTTCCTAGATTCTATCTGACCTGCTTTGCCCTCTCGATCTTGCTTGGCGAGATCAGGGGGATTACAGCTACATTCTGGACGGCCGCGCTCATGCATGCCGTTGGTAACTCCTTCGGGCATCCACTGTTTGCCGATTATGTCGCCATCATGGCGGGTAAGGAGTACCTTGGCAATATCGGCAACGGGTTATTCATGATCGTTCTGGCTGGCCTGTTCGGAGCAGCCATACATTGGTGGCGGTCAAAACGAATGGTATAGAACCTGTCTACACCAAATCCGCCGCAAGTCACACAACTTTATGTTGTGGCTTGCGGCGGGCTTTCAGTAATTCTATGCTATTGCCCAAAATTGATGTGGGATTGATGCAACCTATGTCTTGCTTTTGGGAGCATTCAGTAGCCTTTCCTTGATTCATGCCGGGTGCAACCCGAGTAAACGGCATGGAAAATATGGTCGAGGTAGGGGTGGCCCGCAAGGGCCATTCCTACCTCGACTGATTTTTCACATGTTTGAAAGAGTTGAGCTTTTCACCGCGATGGCTGGCTAACACAAACCCAGCAACCGTCTTGGATGTCAAGGCAGTTTGCTGGGTTTTATGAAAATATTGGGAGCAAGTCAGCTCACAGGTGGAAGATGCTCTTTCAACCGATGAATTGATCCATTGATTTCTTCAAATCGCGGAAAGCATCATCGAAATTGCCATCTTGAGCGGCTTTGGTCATGCAGCCCTGCACATGATCTTCCAAGATCAACCTCCCTACACCATTCAAGGCAGCGCGAATAGCAGCTATTTGTACCAGCACATCGGGGCAGGATCTGTCCTCTTCGATCATATGTTTAACAGCGTGTACGTGGCCTTCAATGCGCGCCAGGCGTTTGAGCACATTCTCGCGTTGAGGGTGAGAATGTGCATTATGTACTGTTGCGGTGTTTTCAGTGGTTAGGTTTTCTTCCAAGATGTCCATTATCATCTTTCCTTTTGCTGATCTGGTTGATATTGTAGGATGCGAGCCGAGTTAGCCAGCGCTGGCAGCGCCGAAAGCTCGTGCATCACTGCGCCGACAACCGGGCCAATCACTCCAAAGCTACCTAAGAAAACCGAAAGCACGTTCCACGACATCGAAAAGATCACATTCTGGCGGATGGCGCGCAAAGCCTGGTGCGAGATGGCGATCACCTGAGGAATGCGCTCGATCTCATCAGTCATTAAGCCAATGTCGGCGGTTTCCAACGCCACATCTGATCCGGCCAATCCCATCGCAATACCTACATCGGCGGCTGCCAACGCTGGAGCGTCGTTGACACCATCTCCGGCGAAGGCGACCTTCTTGCCCTCCGCTTGCAACTCACGCAAGATACGTAGTTTGTCCTGCGGCAGCACCTGCGAGTATACCCGGTCAATGCCCAACTGGCGAGCGATTTGCTCTGCAACACGCAGATTGTCGCCCGTGATCATCACCACCTGCTCAATACCTAGCGTCCTGAGTTTGGCAATAGCGGCTCGCGCTTCAGGGCGCGGCGTATCGGCCAGGGCAATCAAGCCAGCGACACAGCCATCCACCGCCACCGGCACCACAGTGTGACCCCTTTCCTCCAATGCCTGAAACTGCTGGTTAGTGGTTTCCGGCCAGACAATACCCTGATCAGCCAACAGCCCACGGCTGCCGATGATTACTTCCCGTTGCTGAACCCAAGCAGTCACGCCAAACCCGGGTAGCGCCCGAAAATCTTCCAGATCGCCCAATCGCAAATCCTTTTCCTGTGCGGCGCGCCAGATCGAGCGTCCGATGGGGTGTTCACTATAGCGCTCAACAGTTGCTGCCAGCCCTAATAATTCATCATGATCCAGTCCATTCAGGCAAACCACCTGCTGTACTACCGGGCGACCTACCGTTAGTGTGCCTGTTTTATCGAAGGCTATAACGTTCACTTTCCCAATTTGCTCGATCACCGCCCCCGACTTAACCAGGATGCCGCGTCGGGCAGCGTTGCCAATGGCAGCTACGACCGCGGTCGGCGTAGCCAGCACCAGCGCTCACGGGCATACCACCACCAACACGGTCACGGCTCGTAGCACGTTCCCAGTCAGAAAATAGACCGCGATGGCAATGCTGAAAGTGATCGGCACAAGCACTTTCGCATACCGGTTAGCAATACGCTGTACCGGGGCCTGGTGGGATTGTGCATCTTTCACCAGACGAACGATCTGACCCAAGGTAGTCTGCTCGCCCAGGCGGGTCACACGGATTTCAAGTAGACCAGCCTCGTTCAACGTACCGGCAAAAACGTCATCTCCGGTTTTCTTCTCCACCGGCATCGATTCGCCGGTAATCGCCGCCTGGTTCACCGATGCGCTACCACTCGTGACCGCCCCATCTACCCCAATGCATTCGCCTGTACGCGCCAATACGGTGTCACCCAATACAACCTGCTCCAATGGAATGATTTGCTCCTGACCACTACGACGCACCATCACCTGGGCCGGGACCAGCCTGGAAAGATCGTTCAAGGCCCTGTCAGCGCGAGCAATGGTGAAATTTTCCAGCCATTCTCCTACCGACATCATGAAAATGACCAACGCTGCGGCAGCATATTCTCCCACAACAATAGCCGCAATCGTGGCTGTGGAAGCCATCACGCCAGCCGTAATATCGCCGCGCAAGAACAAGCCTTTGGCGGCAAAGAGAAATAGCGGCAGCCCGCCAATGATGGCGGCGGCCAGGTATAGCCATTTACCCACGCCAGGCACGCCGAGAAGCGAGACAATACAGCCCGTCAGCAGCAGAGTGACATTGGCAAAGGTAAGCAGTGTGTCACGCGAAAGCAGAAAACTACGGTAGCGGGTGAAAAAATTGGGAGAGCTGGTGCGGCAGTCAGCACAAGTGAGAGGGGTGGCCGTCTGGTTTTCCATGAAAGTTCGAGTATCCTTATTTGACGATGGCGTTATATCCCCTATGGGGGGATGGGGGATATAATATCATGCCCTTCTCCTGCTTCAAGGTGACAAACGTCATGAAACAGCCACCCGTTGCTATTTTCATGTTTTGCGGCAAATGTAGTTCATGAGATTTTTGCCGAATCGATCTGCATCAAGAATAGAATATTGCGGAAACCCATATACAGGAGATGAACATGACATTACAACCTAATAACCTGGAGCAAATTCCAGCAGAAACTGTGAAGGTTGCGAAAGCTGCATTTCCGAAAGGCAATGCCTATATCCGGTTACGAGATGAATTGAAGATCATCTACACGGATGAGGCATTTACCGATCTCTTTCCGATGCGTTGACAACCGGCAGAGTCACCGGGAAGATTAGCATTGGTAACGGTCTTACAATTTGCTGAAGGTTTATCAGATCGTCAAGCTGCTGATCTGTCAACGACAATTAGAAATTCACTTGACAAACACACCTATCTTTCACAATAGTGAGCCTCACAAGGGATTTGGCAACAAGTCACCTTGGGATAGCGTCCCACTTGGCCCTAAAAATGGCTCTGCAAGCAGCGTTATATAGAAAAACAACCTTCCCCACGCCATTTTCACCCCACTTTGTGGTAATACCGCAAATCCGCAAACTCGTCCAACTCATTTTGCTCCCTTGGCCCACGCCTGAATGGGCTGCTTCCTTCATTATCGGACTTGTTGCCAAATCCCCACAATAATTGATCTTGCGCAAATCCTGAACCTCGATTATCCTTTGCCCAACTGAATAACTCAGCTCGAGCGGA